>CAYZBP010000008.1:11851-13054 GCA_964476715.1 uncultured Bifidobacterium sp.
CAACAGTCATTTCTATGTGCGGTGCAGATGGAAGTGAAGGTCCAATATTTTTAACAGTTAAACCTTTATCCATTCGCGGTGCAGCTAATAGGAGAGCGGAAACAAATTGACTTGATGCGCTTGCATCAATTGAAATTTCGCCACCTTTTAATGATCCAGAGCCATGAATAATTAGTGGTAAGCCAAAACGACCACCGTGATCAATGTCGGCACCTAACTCGATTAGTGCTTTGATAACCGGAGCAAGCGGACGCTCATGTGAGCGGGCATCTCCGTCAAAAGCGATATCACCAAGAGCTAGAGCCGCAAGTGGCGGCAAGAAGCGCATCACGGTTCCGGCATTTCCAACATCAATCTTGTTTACTGCAACTAAAGGACGTGGGGAGATCGAGATTGATTTTGGCTGTTCATCAATCCAAGTGCCCATGGCGCGCAATCCAGCGACCATAAGTGAGCTGTCACGCGAATAGAGCGGCCGGTAAAGAGTTGAAGGTGTACTCGCAAGTGCACCTAGCACTAATGCGCGATTCATCACCGATTTTGAACTAGGGATTGCAACTGACGCGGCTAACATCTCGCGAGCCTGCGGGGCAAGCCATAACTCATTTGATGTATTTGGCACCTGCTAAGGATACCCATTTAAAAGCGCCTAGATTTTCAGCGTAAAGCCGAGCAATACCTGCTTATTCGCGCTGATGGTTCTGGAATGAAGGAGCGAGTGGGTGGCGCAAGTGTTGCGGTTACCACCTCTGGTGCGATTGTTGCGGCTAGTGCGTCGTAGGCTTCGCTTATGTGTGGACGCTTTGCGGCAACGGCAAGTATCGATGAGATTGCAACTCAATTTGCTTTAGTCGGAGTGCCAGAGCGCGAACTTAGCCAAAATTGGAACATTGCGCCGACTACAGATATCTATGTAATTGTCGAACAGCGCTTAGAGATTATGAAATGGGGATTAATTCCAACTTGGGCAAAAAGTGGATTTACAGGTGCAAATACCATCAACGCTCGAAGTGAATCCGTTCATGAGAAACCATCATTCAAATCTGCATTCCGCGCTCGCCGTTGTTTGATTCCAGCAACTGGATATTTTGAGTGGGCTACCGAATTAGGGCAATACCCAAGTAAGCAACCATTTTTTATTCAGCGAAAAGATAAAAAACAATTAGCGATGGCTGGAATTTATGAGAATGGAACTGCAGCAAT
>CAYZBP010000008.1:13154-14370 GCA_964476715.1 uncultured Bifidobacterium sp.
GGAGTAGCTGGGAGTAGCAGAGAGTGGCTGGGAATTACCGGGGAGAACAGGGAATAAGACCCACCACCAGATTGTTGATTGGATTGTGAGTGTAAAGTCATCTCTTGTGACGCGCGCAAAAGATATTGAGGGGAGAGAAAGCCGATCAGAAGGCTCTCTTGAACCATTAGCGCGTAATAATGCGGTTGCGAAAAGCAAGGAAAGTGTTAGCCAGCGCAAAGCAAGATTTGAAAAAGATGCACTCCCATTCCTTGATGCTCTTTACAGTGCCGCTCTTCGAATGACAAAAAATCCTGAGGATGCCCAGGATTTAGTCCAAGAAACTTATGCAAAAGGTTTTAACTCATTCCATCAATTTGAAGAAGGTACAAACCTACGAGCCTGGTTGTACCGAATCTTGACAACTACTTTCATAAATATTTATCGAAAAAATCAACGTCAGCCATTAATTTCTGATGGAGAAATTGAAGATTGGCAATTAGCTAAATCTGCCTCACATACGAGCGATCAAGGTAAATCTGCAGAAGTTGAAGCGTTGGAAAATCTTCCAGATGGCGATATTAAGCGGGCAATGCAATCGCTCCCAGAAGAGTTTCGTCTTGCCGTCTATTTGGCAGATGTAGAGGGATTTTCTTATAAGGAAATTTCAGAGATTATGGATACACCTTCAGGAACGGTCATGTCTCGCCTTCATCGTGGGCGGAAATTACTTCGTGATTTGTTAACTGATTACGCAATTGAAAGTGGATTCTTAAAAAGTGCAGGTGATGAAAAATGAGTTGCGGCAATCCTCATCAAACTCCATGCACTGATGTGTTGCATGCTCTGGTTCTATTCATTGATGGTGAATTAGAAGATCAACAAGTAAGTCATGCAATTGAAATTCATTTGAGTGAATGCCCACCTTGCGCTGATGAGCAAATAGCCGAGCAGAGATTCCGAAAATTACTATCTCGGTCATGCGCCGAAACTGCACCTCAAGAATTGCGGCAACGGATAGCGAGTGATCTGGCAGTCCAGAGCATTTCATGGTCACAGACCATCACCTACACCGAAATTTCTACTGACACTTTTATTCAAACTCAGGTCGAAATTCGCGAGAGTTACGAGCAAGAGTAATAATTCCTGAGTAAGTTGCTCTTATGGCTGAACCAAACCAGAAGATCCACACGATTCGCGCCGAGATGGTGGCGAATGTGTTGTCTATTTCAGTCTC
>CAYZBP010000009.1:0-13999 GCA_964476715.1 uncultured Bifidobacterium sp.
CGGGGATTCCAATCTTTGGTATTTGTTATGGCTTTCAAGTCATGGCTGCAGCACTTGGCGGCGAAGTAGCTAAAACTGGTAAATCTGAGTACGGACGGACTGCTTTTAAAGTTGAGAACTCAAGAGGTTTACTTTCTGGTCTTCCTACACAGCAACAGGTATGGATGTCCCACGGAGATAGCGTCACTAGCGCTCCTAAAGGATTTGTAACAACTGGTTCAACCGCACAAACACCCATCGCCGCATTTGAAAGTGGTGATGGAAAATTAGCGGGAGTGCAGTTCCATCCTGAAGTTTTACATTCAACTCACGGTCAAGAGATCTTGCGCCGTTGGTTGATTGATGTGGTTGGGTGCAATTCAAATTGGACAAGTGCAAACATCGCACAAGAACAGATCGCTTTGATTAAAACTCAAGTTGGTGATGCGCGTGCGATTTGTGGTCTATCTGGAGGCGTTGACTCGGCTGTTGCTGCTGCGATTGTGCAACAAGCAGTTGGCAAACAATTAACCTGTGTTTTTGTTGATCATGGACTTTTGCGAAGTGGCGAAGTGGAACAGGTCGAACGTGATTTTGTTGCCGCAACTGGAATTACTTTAAAGACCGTAGATGCGAAAGCAACTTTTTTGAATGCTTTGAAAGGCGTCACAGATCCAGAAGAGAAAAGAAAGATTATTGGCCGGGAATTTATTCGGGCTTTTGAAGCGGCTGCGCGCGAAATCGCTACAACTGAAGTTAAATTCTTAGTGCAAGGAACTCTATATCCAGATGTTGTTGAATCTGGTGGGGGTACCGGAACTGCAAATATAAAGAGCCACCACAATGTCGGGGGACTTCCAGATGATCTAAAATTTGAATTAGTAGAACCATTGCGCGCATTGTTTAAAGATGAAGTTCGTGCAGTTGGATTGCAGTTGAATCTCCCTGAGGAAATTGTTTGGCGTCAACCTTTCCCTGGTCCTGGACTAGCAATTCGGATTATCGGAGAAATTACTCAAGAGAGGTTAGATCTTTTGCGTGAAGCGGATCTGATTGTTCGTGATGAATTGCATGCTGCTGGTTTAGATCGTGAAATTTGGCAATGCCCTGTTGTATTACTTGCAGATGTTCGAAGTGTTGGCGTGCAAGGGGATGGGCGCACCTACGGTCATCCAATAGTTTTGCGTCCGGTATCTAGCGAAGATGCAATGACTGCTGATTGGTCGAGATTGCCTTATGACGTGCTAGCAAAAATCTCTAATCGAATCACAAATGAAGTGGCTGGAATCAATCGAGTTACTTTAGATATTACGAGCAAACCACCAGGAACTATTGAGTGGGAATAGCACTTAGTTTGTATTAACGATTCGGAATGCTTCAGCTATTCGACCTTCAGGAAAACCAGCTGCTTCTGCATTTCGCATTCCCCACTCTTTGACTAAATTCTCCAACTCTTCGTTATGTGCAGTTTGCGATGCATGTGCATGCAAAGTTTTCATTTTTAAATCAAAAGTGTCTGTGATGTCAACAAAATGGTCTGGATTAGGGAAAGCTGTAACCCAAACTTCCTTTACACGCCACGGCATTAAACCTTCATCATCTAGCAAATCGGTAAATGCAAAAGGATTTCGTGCATCTGGGTAGACCGCTTGAATCGATGCTTCGCCTGCAGCTAAATGATCTGGGTGGCTTGCGCCAATACGATCCCAATTTCTTTCTGGACTTTGGCAAACCATTCGATCTGGTTGTGATTTACGAATTTGGCGAACAATGTCTTTTCGCAATCCAAGGGTTGCCTCAAGATGCCCATCAACATAATTTAAAAATGTAATGTCAGTGACACCGATTGCCGCACCTGCTGCGATTTGCTCACGTTGGCGAATTGCCGGCATCTCTTCTTTAGTAAAACCAGATGCTTCGCCGCCTTGATCACCATTGGTGCAAAATACATACGCGACTTCAATACCCTTTTTTATCCATTGTGCGATTGTTCCGGCTGCTCCAAAGTCAGAGTCATCGGGGTGGGCACTGATAACTAGTACGCGTTTGATTTCACTATCGTCGATCGGTGGCATGAACTCTCCTTGACGGTTCTTATGGCTAGGCTCGTACATTATGAGTGATCAGGCCGGAAATAACCCATTCCTTGATGGATTAAACCCTTCACAACGTGATGCGGTGGTCCATTCAGGGTCCCCACTTCTAATTGTGGCCGGGGCCGGCTCTGGAAAAACTCGCGTTCTCACAAATCGGATCGCCTACTTGTTGGCCGAATGTGGAGTTGCTCCATATGAAGTAATGGCAATTACATTTACAAATAAAGCTGCGGGTGAAATGCGCGAACGCGTAGCAACATTAGTTGGACCAAGAGCTAGATCAATGTGGGTCACAACTTTCCACTCCGCCTGTGTACGAATTTTGCGACAAGAAGCATCAATCGCTGGGTTCTCTTCTTCATTTTCAATTTATGATCAAGCAGATAGCGTTCGATTAGTTACATTAATTGGTAGAGATTTAAATTTAGATCCAAAGCGTTATCCACCTCGCCAAATTGCAGCGATGATCAGTAACGCGAAAAATGAATTGATCGGACCCGCAGATTATACAAATCAAGCAAAAACTCATATCGAAGAAGTTGTTGCAGAATGTTACGGTCTTTATCAAAAACGTTTACGCGACGCTAATGCTTTTGATTTCGATGATTTGATTTTAAAAACAGTTGAAGTTCTTCAAAGATTTCCTGAGGCTAAAGCCAGATATCGCTCCCGATTTAGACATGTATTAGTGGATGAGTACCAAGATACAAACCATGCCCAATACATTTTGGTTCGCGAATTAGTTGGAACTACCGCTGACGGCATCCAGCCGGCTGAACTTTGCGTTGTAGGTGACGCCGATCAATCTATTTATGCATTTAGAGGCGCAACAATCAGAAATATCTTGCAATTCGAAGAAGATTATCCTTCTGCGCGTACCATTTTACTTGAACAGAATTATCGATCAACTCAAAATATCTTAAGTGCTGCAAATGCTGTCATCACAAATAATGCCAGCCGCAAAGCTAAAAATTTGTGGTCGGACTCTGGTTCAGGATCATTAATTACTGGATATGTTGCTGAAGATGAACGGGATGAAGCAGAGTTTGTAATGAATGAAATATTCCGTCTGCAAAGTGAAAATATTTCTCAGCCCGGCGATACTGCAATTTTCTATCGAACGAACTCACAATCTCGAGCTTTTGAAGAAGTCTTTATGCGCAATACCTTGCCGTACAAAGTTGTTGGGGGAGTTCGTTTCTATGAGCGCAAAGAAGTTCGAGACTTTCTTGCCTATTTAAGAGTTTTAGCAAACCCATATGACGAGATTTCATTACGTCGAATTATCAACACTCCCAAGAGAGGAATCGGCGATAAAGCAATTGAGGGCTTAGAACAGATGGGAATTCCACTTTGGGATGCACTCTTAAATGCAAAAGCGGCGCCCGGGGCGACTGCTCGTGCAACAGCTTCCATTGAAGGCTTTGCACAGTTAATGCTTTCCTTACGCGATTTGGTTGAAGCAAATGTCCGTCCTTCAGTAATTGCCGAAGCCGTACTTGAACAAAGCAAACTTGGAGAAGAGTTATCAGATAGCGAAGACCCGCAAGATGAAGCGCGTTTAGAAAATTTGCAAGAGTTAGTTGCAGTTGCTCAAGAGTACGAAGAAGATGAACGATTAGAAGGTGAAGAAGTTTCTCTTGTTGGATTTTTAGAAAGAGTTTCTCTAGTTGCAGATTCAGATCAAATTCCTGATGGGGAAGATCATGGCGGAGTGGTTACTTTAATGACTTTGCATACTGCTAAAGGTTTAGAGTTTCCAACTGTTTTCTTAACAGGAATGGAAGAAAATGTCTTTCCGCATTCCAGAGCATTAGGTGATCCAAGCGAGATCGAAGAAGAACGTAGACTTGCATATGTTGGATTAACTCGCGCTCGAAAAAATCTTTATTTATCTCGAGCCAGTACACGTTTTGCATTTGGATCCCCAACTTATAATTCCCCGTCAAGATTCTTAAGTGAAATCCCAGAAGAGATAATTGAATGGAAAGCTCCTGAAATTCGATTTAAATCAAAACCAAATCCAACTGTTGCTCCAACTGGAATGCGAATAACTTCTAGTTCCCAAAATGCGAATTTAAATTTAGAAATTGGCGACCGCGTACTCCACCAAACTTTTGGAATGGGCACTGTAATTGCGCTCAATGGAGCGGGAGATAAGGCTGAAGCCACCATAAATTTTGGCACTTATGGAGATCGCCGCTTGTTACTGCGGTACGCCCCCGTTGAGAAGATCTGATTAATCCCACACGATTGGACTACCTCAACCCACTCGTGGCACGGTAGCCCTATGGCGATCAGAGTAGTTGTCGCAAAAGCTGGCCTTGATGGCCATGACCGGGGTGCGAAAGTAGTTGCCCGAGCTTTGCGTGATGCTGGATGTGAAGTTATTTATACCGGCCTTCATCAATCACCAGAAGAGATCGTTGCAACCGCACGCCAAGAGGATGCAGACGCGATCGGATTGTCAGTTCTATCTGGGGCGCATTTAACAATCTTTGCAAGAATTATGGAGTTACTTGAATCACAGCCAATTTTGGTTTTTGGTGGAGGGATCATTCCCGATGGGGATATCGCGAAATTGAAAGAGATGGGAGTCGCTCAGGTTTTTACTCCGGGCGCCTCGACAACTGAAATTGCCGAATGGTTAAAAAGCGCGTTAGCAAATCACTAGGATTTAGCACAGGGGGAAACACATGGATTTATTTGAATATCAAGCGCGTGACCTTTTTGAAGCTCACGGCATTCCGGTATTGCCTGCCCAAGTTGCTCGCACCCCAGAAGATGCGCGTTCTGCAGCAAAAACAATTGGTGGCCGTGTTGTAATCAAAGCTCAAGTTAAAACTGGTGGCCGCGGAAAAGCTGGCGGAGTTAAAGTCGCTGAAAATTCAGATGAGGCTTTTGAAAAAGCAAGTGCAATTCTTGGAATGGACATCAAAGGTCACCGAGTAAATGCCGTAATGGTTGCCCAGGCTGCACCAATAGATTCTGAGTATTACTTGGCAATTTTGTTGGACAGAGCTCAGCGTTCCTTTTTAGTTATGGCTTCAGTTTCTGGCGGAATGGATATTGAAGAGGTTGCGCATAAGACTCCAGAAAAACTTGCAAAAGTATTGGTTGATCCACTTAAGGGAATTGATCAAGCACAAGCGTTGGCTATCGCAACGCAAGCAGATTTCCCGGCAGATATTCGAGAGAGTGTTGCAACAGTTTTGCTTAATCTATGGAAATGTTTTGTTGCAGAGGATGCGACTTTGGTGGAGATCAACCCACTAGTAAAAACTAATGATGGAAAAATCATTGCACTTGATGGAAAAGTAACTTTTGATGACAATGCAATCTTCAGACATGCTGATCATGAAGCACTCGTTGATCATGATGCAGCAGATCCGCTTGAAGCATTAGCAAAAGAAAAAGATTTGAACTATGTAAAACTTGACGGCGAAGTGGGCATTATTGGAAATGGTGCAGGACTTGTTATGAGCACACTTGATGTTGTGGCTTACGCAGGTGAGAAATTTGGCGGAGTAAAACCAGCAAACTTCTTAGATATTGGTGGTGGAGCTTCTGCCCAAGTGATGGCTGACGGATTATCAATAATTCTTGGTGACAAAGATGTGAAGAGTGTCTTTGTAAATGTTTTCGGTGGCATTACTTCATGCGATGCAGTAGCAAATGGAATTTTGCAAGCACTCGAAATTCTGGGACCTAAGGCAGCTAAACCAATAGTTGTTCGACTAGATGGAAACAATGTTGTAGAAGGTCGCCGAATTCTTAATGAGGCAGCTCATCCACTCATTCAGCAATTAGACACAATGGATGGAGCAGCTAGTCGAGCTGCCGAATTAGCAAGTTCTTCAAGTGGGGTGGCAAAGTAAATGGCAATTTTCTTAAATGAGAACAGTCGCGTTCTTGTACATGGAATGACTGGATCTGAGGGAAGTAAGCACACTAAAAGAATGCTTGCATCTGGTACAAAAGTTGTTGGGGGAGTTACTCCAGGAAAAGGTGGACAGGTCGTCGATTTTGACGGACTAGCGATTCCAGTTTTTAACAGTGCCAGTGAGGCAATTGCTGCAACAAAGGCTGACACTTCAGTCATTTTCGTTCCTGCTAAATTTACAAAAGCTGCCGTCATTGACGCTGTTGATGCCGAGGTCGCACTGATTGTTGTAATTACAGAAGGTGTGCCTGTACATGACACCACTGAATTTTTTGCATATGCGCAAAAATCTGGAAAATCAAGATTGATCGGTCCAAACTGTCCTGGCTTAATTAGCCCAGGTAAATCAAATGTGGGAATCATTCCTGCAGATATCACTGGTCCTGGTCCAATTGGTTTAGTTTCAAAATCAGGAACTCTTACTTATCAGATGATGTATGAGTTAAGAGATATTGGTTTCTCAACAGCTGTGGGAATTGGTGGAGATCCAGTCGTTGGAACCACACACATTGATTGCTTACGTGCTTTTCAAGATGATCCTGAAACAAAAGCAATTGTGATGATTGGTGAAATCGGTGGTGATGCTGAAGAGCGCGCTGCAGCATTTATTAAAGAGTATGTAACGAAACCGGTTGTGGGATACGTTGCTGGGTTCACTGCTCCTGAAGGAAAAACTATGGGACATGCAGGTGCAATTGTTTCTGGTTCTTCTGGTACAGCGGCCGCAAAGCGTGATGCACTCGAGGCAGTCGGAGTTCGCGTTGGCGTAACGCCAAGTGAAAGTGCTCAACTTTTGCGCTCAATCCTCGGAAAGTAATTTAATTTTGCGCCCGCTTTTTGCCGGCGCCACGGAAGCAGTGCGTGCAGCGCTAACTTCTTATATTCCAATTGCCTTGATTGTGTTGATGGCTTGGGCAACAGCAGGATCTACTAGCGGAGTTGTAACTGATGCGCTTCGAGGTGGAATTTGGATTTGGCTTGGCGTGCATCACATTACTTTTTCACTCGCCCTGCCACCATCTGGTTTGCCTGGATCGCTTTCCTTTATCCCACTTGGCGCATTGCTTTTTCCAATAATGGTTTTTCGCGGGTCATTGCGTCGATTGCGCTCTGAATTAAAAGGCGCACAACTAAGACAATCAATTTTTTCTCTGGGAATTGCATACCTTTTGATTTTAATTGTGCTGAGTCTGACTAGCGGGAATTTTTCGGTCTCGCCAAGATGGTACCTGGCACCTATTTCAGTTATTACTCTTTTAGGAATTGCTAGTTTGACCCAGTTACAACAACTCTCTAAAAATAATTCTTATTTTGATCAAGTTCTTCGGATACTTTTAATTGTCATGGGAATGCTTCTTGGAATTTCATTACTTTTTTTCTCAGTCTCTTTAGCTTTTCACTTTTCAGTACTTAATAATCTGATAACGGTATTGCAGCCTGGTATTTTTGGCGGAATTCTTTTACTTATTTTGGTTATTGCCACAATCCCTAATATGGCTATTTCGGCTTTGGCTTATTTATTGGGACCGGGTTTTGCAATTGGTTCTGGAACTCTTGTTAATCCAGCAGTTCATAGAATCGGTGAGATTCCAGCTTTTCCTTTACTCGCCGCCATCCCAACTAACACAAATAAATTTTTTTTTGTTGGAGTGCTGTTAGGAATTGGTGCCGGATTTACCATTGCCCTTTTGATGGAGAAAACTGAAAGAGCAGATGATTTATTGGCCCTCCCGATTGTGATTGTAATTAGTGCCCTATCTCTTGCGGCAATAAACTTCCTTAGCAATGGAACTTTGCTAGGAGAGCGTCTATCTGTCGTGGGACCTTCACTTTGGATATTTCCACTTGTTTATTTGTTGGAAGCTGGAATCGGTGCTGGAATATTTGTAGGAATAAAAAAACTGCGAAGTAATACCGATGAATCAAATTAAATCCATAGTAGTAATGGCATCGGGCGATGGTTCAGTTGCTCAAGCAGTATTTGATGCTCAATCACATGGAGTTCTTATTGGCTTAATAAAGATTGAAAAAGTTATTAGTGATCAACCTGATGCGGGTGTGCTTAATCGGGCTAAGGAAGCGGGAATTCCAGCAATCACATTACCGATGAAGAATTTTGCCAATCGATCAGAGTGGAATCGTGCACTAATCGATGAAGTTGATGCCTCAAAGCCATGGTTGGTTGTTAGTGCTGGTTTTATGCGGATTCTCTCGCCAGATTTTGTAAACAAATTCCAGACCATAAATACCCATCCAGCTCTACTGCCGGCATTCCCCGGAGCCCATGCAGTGGCAGATGCAATGGCCGCCGGCGTGGAAGTGACCGGTGCGACTGTGCATTTTGTAGATGAAGGAGTAGATACAGGCCAGATTATTAAGCAAGCAAGTGTTGAAATACACAAAGGTGATACGCAAGTAGAGTTACATGAACGGATTAAAATAGAGGAACGGAAAATTCTTGTAGAGACGATTAAAGAATTAGTCACGAAGAGTGAGGAGCAAGCATGAAGCGTCCAATTAAACGAGCACTAATAAGCGTTTACGACAAAAGTGGATTGATTGAGTTTGCGACCGAACTACACGCGCAAGGAGTTGAGATTGTTTCAACTGGTTCGACTGCAGCGACTATTTCTAATGCTGGAATCCCTGTAATTAAAGTTGAAGAGTTAACGGGATTTCCAGAATCACTCGATGGAAGAGTAAAAACGCTACATCCAATTATTCACGCTGGAATTTTGGCTGATCTTAGATTGCAAACCCATGCTGCACAGTTGGCGGATTTAAAAATAGCTCCTTTTGATTTAGTTGTAGTTAATTTGTATCCATTTGTAAAAACGGTAAAAAGTGGTGCATCAATTGATGAATGTATTGAGCAGATCGATATTGGCGGACCCAGCATGGTTCGGGGAGCCGCAAAGAATTACCCTTCAGTTGCAGTAGTGGTTTCACCAAGTCAATATCCACAAATCATTACGGCTATTGCAGAAGGTGGAACAGATGAGAAATTACGCAGACACTTTGCAATAGAGGCCTATAGAACTACAGCAAGTTATGACATTGCAGTTGCAACATGGCTCAATTCAGTTAGTGATGATCAACTCATACCTGATTGGATCGGAAACTCTTACTCTCACAGTGCAACTTTGCGTTATGGAGAGAATCCACATCAAAGTGCGGCTCTATATTTAAGTGATACAAGCGAATTAACTGGAGCCGGAGTTGCTGGAGCGATTCAATTGCACGGGAAAGAAATGTCTTACAACAATTATGTTGACTTAGAAGCTGCATGGAGAGCTGCTTATGATCATGCAGAACCAGCAGTTGCAATTATCAAACATACAAACCCATGTGGAATCGCATTGGGCGCCAACGTCGATTCGGCATACCTGAAAGCTCATGCTTGCGATCCAGTATCGGCTTTTGGTGGAGTTATTGCAGCAAATCGTGAAGTGAATGAAACTATGGCAAAAGCGGTAAGCGAAGTTTTCACGGAAGTTATTGCAGCTCCAAGTTTTACAAAAACAGCTATTGAGATTTTGAGTCAAAAACCTTCAATCCGAATTCTTACGATTGAGCCCACAGCACCACTTTTGGAGTTACGTCCAATTTTAGGTGGAGCGCTTGTCCAAAATTTTGACCGAATTGATGCTGATGGGGATTCACCTAGCAATTGGCAATTAGTTGCTGGAAAGGCTGCCTCTCCAGAGCAATTAAAAGATTTGGAATTTGCTTGGAAAGCAGTTCGTGCTGTTAAAAGCAATGCAATTTTATTAGCAAATGATTTAGCAGCAGTCGGAATAGGTATGGGACAAGTTAATCGTGTAGATAGCGCACGTTTGGCGGTTTCTCGTGCCGGGGATAGAGCAAGCGGAAGTGTCGCGGCAAGTGATGCCTTTTTCCCATTTGCTGATGGATTAGAGATTTTATTAGCCGCGGGAGTAAGCGCCATAGTGCAACCAGGCGGTAGCGTTCGGGATAATGAAGTAATTGAGGCTTCCAATAAAATGGGAGCAACAATGTATTTCACCGGCGTGCGACATTTTGCACATGCTTAATCTTTTATAGTTGGGAGTGAATCCGATGGCCATAATTCTTGATGGCAAAGCTACAGCTGCGATTATCAAAGCGGATTTATCGGTGCGCGTAAAAAAATTGAACGCACTTGGAATCACTCCAGGGTTGGGAACAGTGCTAGTTGGTGATGATCCAGGATCTCATTCATACGTCGGTGGAAAGCATCGAGATTGTGCTGAAGTAGGAATTTCTTCTATTCGCGTTGATCTGCCGGCGAGCGCCTCATACCAGGATGTATTAAGCGCAGTTAAAGATTTAAACAATTCAAAAGAGTGCACTGGATATATCGTGCAACTCCCATTACCTAATGGAATTGATTCGCTGGCAATTTTAGAAGCAATGGATCCAAATAAAGATGCTGATGGTTTACACCCACTTAATCTTGGAAAATTAGTTTTAGATCAGCATGCACCACTTCCATGTACACCTCGCGCAATAGTTGCTTTACTTGAGCAGTACAACGTGCCGATTAAAGGTGCTGAAGTTGTTGTGGTGGGACGCGGATTAACTGTTGGTCGTCCACTCGGTTTGTTGTTAACTCGCAAACGAGAAAGTGCAACCGTGACTATTACACACTCGGCAACTAAAGATTTAGCAGCGCACATTCGTCGCGCAGATATCGTTGTTGCCGCACTCGGCAAAGCCCATTTCATCACCGCAGAAATGATCAAGCCCGGAGCAGTTGTAATGGATGTCGGAATCACCAGAACGCCAGATGGTTTAGCGGGAGATGTGCACCCTGATGTTGCAAAAGTTGCTGGCCATATCGCTCCGATGCCAGGGGGAGTTGGGCCGATGACCAGGGCTATGTTGCTAAGCAACGTGGTCGAAATAGCTGAAGCGGCCTCAGGCAAGTGAAAAGCCGGCTGGCGACTGGATTTATAACCCTTCTTGGGCTGGTAATCGCGCTCAGCGCCTCTGTACGTGCGGGGTCACTGTTGGTCTCAGTTGCGCTACTGATTCTCGCTGGAGAGCGGTTTGTGGACCGAAATGGAGTAACTGTTTGGCGCAGCCGGAGGATCGACCTCTTCCTGCTGGTGACCTTTGCGGCGGTGATCGCTACCCTCGCGCTACTGCTTCCAAACGGGGGGTAGAGTTATCTTGATATCAAGAGAGATTGGGTTCCCATGCGCGGTCGTGTCACAGTGGTGGGGGCTGGTTTTTACGGCTCAACCACCGCTCTTCGTTTAGCTGAATACAACATTTTCAAAGAGGTCATTCTTACTGACATTCTTGAAGGCAAACCAGAAGGTATTGCTTTAGATATGAATCAATCTCGATCCATTGAAGGATTTGAGACAGAAGTTATTGGCGTAACAACTACTGCAGAAGGTGGCGGTTACGAAAAAACTGCTGGCTCTGATGTTGTTGTAATCACCGCCGGAATTCCACGCAAGCCAGGCATGAGCCGAATGGATTTAATCGGCGTTAATGCTGGCATCGTTCGTGGCGTTGCCGAAAATATTGCAAAGCACAGTCCAAATGCAGTCATCATCGTAGTTTCAAATCCATTAGATGAAATGACAGCACTTGCACAGATTGCATCTGCATTTCCACACAATCGCGTAATGGGTCAAGCCGGAATGCTTGATACAGCACGCTTCACAAACTTTGTCGCTACTAAATTAAATGTTCCAGTCGGCGACGTTCAGACATTAACTTTGGGATCGCATGGTGACACCATGGTTCCAGTTCCAAGTCGTTGCACCGTTAAAGGTAAACAACTTTCAGAGTTACTTTCTGCCGAAGAGATTGAAGATCTTGTAGTTCGTACTCGCAACGGTGGCGCTGAAATTGTGGCTCTTCTTAAAACTGGTTCTGCTTACTACGCACCATCTGCTGCAGCTGCCCGAATGGCAAAAGCAGTGATCGAAGATTCTGGCGCAGTCCTTCCAGTTTGTGCCTGGGTCGAAGGTCAATACGGAATTAGCGGTGTCTACCTTGGCGTCGAAGCTGAAATCGGCAAAGAGGGCGTTCGTCGCGTAGTTGAAAGTAAGTTAACTGATTCTGAAATTGCAGAGCTGAAAGTTGCTGCAGAAGCAGTTCGTGCAAAACAAGCTGATGTGAAAACTCTTTAGTCAAATAATTTAAATAGGGAGCACTTCGAATGGCAAAAATTAAAGTAACTGGAACTGTTGTTGAACTTGATGGCGACGAGATGACTCGAATCATCTGGCAGTTCATCAAGGAGCAGTTGATTCTTCCTTACCTAGATGTAAATCTTGATTATTACGATTTAGGTATTGAACATCGAGATGCAACAAATGATCAAGTAACAATTGATAGTGCTCACGCAATTCAAAAACATGGCGTTGGAGTTAAATGCGCGACGATTACTCCAGATGAAGCAAGAGTAAAAGAGTTTGGACTAAAGCAGATGTGGAAGTCCCCAAATGGAACTGTCCGCAATATTCTCGGTGGAGTAATTTTCCGCGAGCCAATCATCATCAGCAACGTTCCACGTTTGGTTCCGCACTGGACTAAGCCAATCGTGATTGGTCGTCATGCATTTGGTGATCAATACCGTGCAACAGATTTCAAAGTTCCTAGTGCTGGAAAGTTGACCGTTACATTTACGCCAACTGATGGTTCAAAGCCAATGGAGTTCAACGTCTTTGATTTCCCAGGTGCTGGTGTGGCTATGACGATGTACAACCTTGACGAATCAATCCGTGATTTTGCACGTGCCTCTATGAATTACGGACTAAATCGCAAGTATCCAGTTTTCTTGTCAACTAAAAATACAATTTTGAAAGCTTACGATGGCCGCTTCAAAGATATTTTTGAAGAGATCTTCGAAGCTGAATTCAAAGATCAATTTGCTGCTGCTGGAATTACATATGAGCACCGCTTAATTGATGACATGGTGGCTACTTCACTTCGTTGGGAAGGTGGCTATGTCTGGGCTTGTAAGAATTACGACGGCGATGTGCAATCAGATACCGTCGCGCAAGGTTATGGATCACTTGGTTTAATGACATCTGTTTTGATGACTCCAGACGGAAAAATTGTGGAATCAGAAGCAGCACACGGAACTGTGACCCGTCACTACCGCGATCATCAAGCCGGAAAAGCAACATCGACAAATCCAATTGCCTCAATATTTGCTTGGACTCGTGGATTAGCTCACCGTGCAAAACTTGATAACAATCCAGAACTTGCCAGATTTAGTGACACACTTGAACGAGTATGTATTGAAACTGTAGAGAGTGGAAAAATGACAAAGGATTTAGCTTTGCTAATTAGCAAGGACAGCCCTTGGTTAAACACTCAAGAGTTTCTTGCTGCAATCGATGATAATTTGAAAGCCGAAATGAAATAAGAGAAGAAATAAGCAATTAAAAAAGTACATAAAAAACCCCGCCAGATAATCTGGCGGGGTTTTTTACTTTTAACTTTAGAGACGAGCACCTGTTGTTGCATTGAATAGGTGAACTGCTGCTTGATCTGCAGTAACAGTGATGGTATCGCCAGGCTTTGGTGGGTTCTTTGGATCCCAACGGACGATAACTTCAGCACCTTCTTCTGCGTTTGCGTTAGCAAGTGTTACTCCGCTAACTGCAGGAACTCCGTAAACAAATGCATCTGAACCAAGCTCTTCAACAACGTTTACCTTGATATCAAAACCAGAACCAGCGGTTGTTGGACGGAAACCTTCTGGGCGAATACCAACAGTCACACTTGAACCTGCTGATGCAGGAACAGCGATCTTGAGTGCGCCAAGAGCAGCTTGTCCACCACTTACTGGAGCGACAATTAAGTTCATTGCTGGTGAGCCAATGAATCCAGCTACGAATGCGTTTGCTGGGTTGTCATAAAGATTACGAGGTGAATCTACTTGTTGAAGTAGTCCATCCTTTAGTACTGCTACGCGATCACCCATGGTCATAGCTTCAACCTGGTCGTG
>CAYZBP010000010.1:0-3112 GCA_964476715.1 uncultured Bifidobacterium sp.
TTTTGCATCAACATGATCATCACTTGATGCGTCATGCAGAGAAAATTGCTGACTTAGTAGACCGCATGGCCTCACTTCGCGATGCAGTCGGAAATACTCTGGATATCGGAGTAGAGCTTCACCGCAACATGCAACCAGGAAACTCAGTTGCATTAATTGAAGAGTTGATGCAATTCCGTCCACTCTTTGTCGAAGATCCAATTCCACCAGATAGCGTGCTTTCATTTGCCGAAGTATCTGCAAAGGTGAAAACTCCAATGGCTGCAGGAGAACGTAATACTTCTATTTACGAGTTCCGTGAGTACATCGAACATGCCGGCCTTGCATTTGTGCGTCCTGATATCGGAATCGCAGGCGGCTTTACTCATGTTCGCAAGATCTGCGCGATGGCTGAAGCCCATCATCAAGGAATTTTGCCGCATGCAGTTCCATCAGGTGCGATTGCAACTATGGCGCATATTCATTTAGGTATGACCGTACCTAACTGGGAAGCGCAAGAACATGTTGATCAAAATGTGGATCCAGTGCAACAGATGGTGAAGCGAATTCCACTTGTAAAAGATGGTTGGTTGTATCCATTTGATGAGCCAGGCCTTGGCATGGAAATCAATGACGCATTCTTTGCAACAAATCCTCCAGTAACTATGCATGGAATAAATCCAGACCTTCGCGAAGATGGATCGGTGGCACTTCGATGAGTAAGCCAAAAATCGGAATTGCATGTTCTGCGCAAACTCGCGCGCTCTATTTAGAAAAGCGCGATTTAGAACGCTTAAGCAAAATAGCTGATGTCGTAATTGAAGAGTATGACGTCCCATCTGATTGGGTGAACATTCCAGTGGACCCAGAAGTAGAAGCACGTTTTGCTAAATTCGCAGTAGATCTAGATGTACTGATCGTCTGCCATGGTGGGCCAAGAATTACTAAGCCAATTTTTGATGCTGGCAAGAAATTAAAAGTAGTTGGCGAACTCGAAGGCGATCGTTTTGCTGGTCGCATCGATGTAATTGCTGCAAAAGAAGCTGGCGTTATGGTGGTTGATACAACTCACTCATCATCATGGCCAGTATCTGAGTGGGCACTTGCTCTTGCATTAATTGGCTTGCGTGAGCATGCGCGTTTCCGCGACATTATCGCCGGAAAGAAAATGAGTCATGATGATTACCGCACCAAGCCACCAGCCCGTGAATTGACTGGCAAGAGTGTTGGAATTATCGGCTTTGGTCATATTGCATGGCGCTTACGCGAATTCTTAACTCCATTTCGTAACGAGATCTTTGCTTACGATCCATTTGCACCTCGTGAATTAGCAGATGCACTAGATGTTAACTTTGCATCACTTGAAAAAGTTATGGATTGCGATGTAGTTATCTGTCTTGCACCAGATACCGCAAAGACGCGCAACATGATCGCCGAAAAAGAGTTAGCAATGCTTAAGCCTGGAGCAGTTTTTGTAAACGTTTCACGCGGAGGATGTGTAGATGTTCCTGCGTTAATTGCTAAGGCAGCAAAAGAAGATGCATGGTTCTGTCTAGATGCACATAACCCAGAACCAATCGCAGTTGATTCTCCACTTCGTGGAATGCGAAATGTGTTTCTCTCACCACATATTGGTGGCATGACAGTCGAAGCCCAACCTCGATTCTTCACCTTGATGGTTGAAGAGCTAGAGCGATGGGTTGATGGCGCCGAACCACGCGCCCAAATTACTGATCGAGTCGTTGCTGGAAGATCTGGAAAATAAGATGATTGCAGATAGCCATTGTCACGCTTGGCGTAGATGGCCATACGACAAATCAGTTCCGGATCCAGATCATCGTGGATCACTTGAAGCATTGTTGTATGAAATGGATACGCACGGAGTAACTCGGGCGTCAGTCGTATGTGCTCGCATTGGTGATGGAGCAGGAGGCGACGGATTTGGGAATGAAGATAACAATGATTATGTATCTTCATTTGCTAAAAAGTTCCCAGATCGAATTTCAGCCTGGGTAGATGTTGATTGTGTTTGGCGTAAAGATCACCATAAGCCAGGCGCCGTAGCTCGTTTACGAGAAGAGTTATCTCGAAACAACGCAAAAGGTTTCACTCACTATGTAACTGCAGAAAATGATGGCTGGTTCCATACGAACGAAGGACAGGAATTTTTTGCAACAGCAGCAGAGCTCAAAGTTGTTGCTTCAATGGCAATCTCACCTGCCTGGTTTCCTGATTTGCGGGAAATTGCAAAAGCAAATCCAACCTTGCCATTTCTAGTTCACCATATGTCTATGCCAGGAAATAGCAGTTCTGGATATAGCAAGAATGACATTGCCGAGTTGGTTAAGAGCGCAGAGGTTCCAAATATCGGCATCAAAATCTCTGGCTTTAACTACAACTCAATTGAAAAATATGACTTTCCTTACAAGCAATCTCAAGAACTTTTCAAAACAATATACGATGCTTATGGCGCGGATCGACTTTACTGGGCATCAGATTTCCCAGCCTCTAGGGATATGTTGACCTACACCCAAGCAATCGAAGTTGTCCGAACACATTGTAATTATCTTCCAAAAGCAGATTTGGATAAGATCATGGGAGACAACTTAAACAATTTGTTAAACAATCCAGTATTTTCTAAGTAATAACTAACCAAACTAGAAAGGCAAAAATATGGCCGCTGTACTGATCGCTCGTTACTACGTAAATCCTGGAAACTCAGCTGCAGTTAAAGAAGCACTGCAAAAGATGGCAGTTCGCGTTAAAGCTGATGAACCAGCATGTTTGGTTTATAACGCCAATATCGATCCAGAGAATGAAAACCTTTACTGCCTATATGAGGTCTACCGTGATGCAGCAGCAATCGCCGCTCACCGCGAAACTCCTCACTTCAAAGAGATCATCGAAGGAATAATCGTTCCTTTGCTTGAAAAGCGCGAGCGCGAAATTTACGAGCAGGTTATTGGCTAATGAAATTACTCTCCTTTGCAACAGTCACTTCAGTAGGTCGAACCCGACATCTTGGCGCGCTTGTTTCAGGCGATGCCGATTCGGGTGAGGTTATTGATTTGACTGCAGCATCGAGAGCTTTACTTGCTTCAGAAGGTTTGGATGAGATTGGTGCAGAGCGAAT
>CAYZBP010000010.1:3212-13599 GCA_964476715.1 uncultured Bifidobacterium sp.
CCTTATTCACTTGCCATGAAGGCGTGGATAAATGGCGTTCAGTGGACCGATGGAAATACAAATGATATGCATTGGAAATTTGAACAAATGATCGCTTACGCATCTTGGAATGAACATCTACAAGTGGGCGAAGTTTTTGGTTCTGGAACAGTTGGAGATGGATCTGGAGCGGAGCAAGACAAAGTCTTGAATCCCGGAGATGTCATCGAATTAGATGTGGCTGGAATTGGAAAGTTATCCAACAAAGTAGTTAGAAATAAACCGCTTGATCTAGATATCAGCAAACATGGGGGCGCTAAATGATCTTCTCCGATCTATACATCAATGGCAAATGGGTAGAGGGTGCTGGTCGCCATCCGGTTTATGACCCAAGTGATGGTTCGGTCATTGCCGAAATCGCTATCGCTGGCGAAAAAGAAGTAGATGCCGCGATGAATGCTGCCGCAGCAGCATTTCCAACTTTTGCACAAACCCCTTCACGTCAACGTGGTGAAATGTTGCGCCGTGCTTTTGAAATCATGATTGCAGAAGCAGATGACCTCGCAAGATTGGTTTCGCGTGAAAATGGAAAAGTTTTCGCTGACGCAAAAGCTGAAGTTCTTTATGCGGCTGAGTTTTTTCGTTGGTTCTCTGAAGAAGCAGTTCGTATCGAAGGAGATTTCCGGACATCCCCAAGTGGTGACAAACGAATCATTGTTACTAACCAACCAATTGGTGTTTCATTATTAATTACTCCATGGAATTTCCCAGCAGCTATGGCTACTCGCAAAATTGGTCCCGCAATTGCAGCTGGTTGCACAGTAATTGTTAAACCTGCAACTGAAACTCCACTTACTACTTTGGCCATTGCTGACATTTTGCATCGTGCAGGTGTTCCTGCAGGTGTTGTAAATGTGATTACTCCAACTCCAGCCGGCCCGGCAATAACTCGCTTACTTCAAGATCCAAGATTGAAAAATCTTTCGTTTACTGGATCAACTCAAGTAGGAAAAATTCTTTTAAAGCAAGCAGCAGATCGGGTAATCCGCACCTCAATGGAGCTAGGCGGGAACGCACCATTTATTGTTTTGGATGATGCAGATATTGATGAAGCAGTAAAGGGAGCGATGATTGCCAAGTTACGTAATGGCGGAGCCGCTTGCACTGCTGCAAACCGTTTTTATGTTTCCAAAAAAGTTGCTACGCAATTCACTGACAAGCTAACAGCAGCGATGGCAGAAATTAAAATGGCCTCTGGATTAACAGAAGGTGCTCAACTAGGCGCAAGCGTTTCGGTAAAAGAACGAAACAAAATTGCAGATCTAGTAACCGCATCAATTTCACAGGGCGCTGAATTAAAACTCGGTGGAAAAACTCCTGATGGCGATGGCGCTTTCTATCCACCTACAGTTCTTACAGTTGCAGCAGATAATGAAATTCTGAAAGAAGAAATCTTTGGACCAGTTGCTGTAATCGTTACAGTGGATTCTGATGAGCAAGCAATTGCTCTTGCAAATGACACTGAATACGGCTTAATCAGTTACATCTACTCAGCTGATTTGGGCCGTGCGCTCAAAGTCGCTGAAGCGATGGAATCTGGAATGGTGGCCATCAACCGCGGGGTGATTTCAGACCCAGCTGCCCCATTTGGTGGATACAAGCAAAGTGGACTTGGCCGCGAAGGTGGCTTTGATGGAGTTCATGAGTTCCTCGAGAAGAAGTACATCGGCGCTGCTTTCTAGGTTCATTTTGGCAGAGCAATAGAGGCGTGTACCCTCTACCTGTTCAATCAAATTAGCAGTGAAGCAAGAAGTATTGCCCCCCTAGCTCAGTCGGTAGAGCGTTTCCATGGTAAGGAAAAGGTCAACGGTTCGATTCCGTTGGGGGGCTCGGCGGGGTAGCTCAGCCTGGTAGAGCAAGCGGCTCATAATCGCTGTGTCGCCGGTTCAAGTCCGGCCTCCGCTACTCGATTTCTCGCCTTAGGGCGAGAACGGGTACGCTCAGACCTTCACGAAAGTGGAGCTAAATTAGACAGGAGCATGACCATGGCAAGTAAGAGTGCGGATATCCGCCCAAAGATCACCATGGCCTGTGTGGATTGCAAAGAACGCAATTACATCACCAAGAAAAATCGCCGTAACGATCCAGATCGTATGGAGATGAAGAAGTTCTGCCCGCGTTGCAAAGCCAGCACCCTTCACCGGGAGACCCGCTAAATCATGGCCGCCCCCGACCTAGTCGGGCGTAAATTTCTGGGAACGCAGACGCAAAGAGTTAATCAACAAGATCTGATTTCATTTGCAACATCAATTGGCGAATACCCTGACACTCAAATTTCACAACTTCCAACTTTTCCAATTCGCTACACGTTGAATGAAGCCGAACGTATCGCTCCAGAACTTGGTTTGGATTGGAGTCGCGTTGTTCATGGCGATCAAAGATTTATACATCACCGATTTTTAAAAGTTGATGAAGAAGTTCGCGCAGATAGCGAAATCGAAGCGGTCAAATCTATGGCCGGTAATGAGATTTTAACTTTGAGATCTGATCTTTTTGTGGGCGATGAGTTAGTTACCTCCACTTGGTCAACTCTGGTCTTTCGAGGTCAACAATGAGTGCATTAACGGGAATCGAAATTGGTGCTGAGTTACCCACGCAAACTTTTCATTTAGATCGAGTGATGCTTAGCAATTATGCAAAAGCAAGTGGAGATTTAAATCCCATCCATCTTGATGAAGCTTTTGCTAAAAGTGTTGGCCTACCAAATGTGATTGCACATGGGATGCTCACCATGGCGCTAGCCGGAAAGGCTTTGAACACTTGGTGCAATCGAGAATTTCAAGTAGTTGAAATCTTTGCTCGCTTCACTAAGCCAGTAATTGTTGAAGCAGATTCGAAAAGTTATTTAGAAGTGAGTGGCAAAATTGGTGAAATCACCGATGGGAAAATACGCGTCGATTTAACCGTTATTGCAAATGAGCAAAAAGTACTTGGTATGACTCGTGCTTTTGTGGTTAAGGCATAGAGCATGGAATTAGCTAAATTAACTACATTCCGAGTTGGCGGTGCCGCAAAGAAATTAGTTATTGCCAATAATGAAAGCGAAATTATTGAGGCTGTAGAGAATGCCGCAAATTCTAGTAAAGAAGCAATTCTGATTATCGGTGCAGGATCGAATTTACTTATTAGTGATCAAGGTTTTGATGGAACCGCAATCGTTATCAAAAGCAGTGGCTCCTCGCTTGATCAAGATGCCTGTTCGGGTGGAACAATCACAGTTAGCGCGGGAGAGAATTGGGAAAGTTTTGTTCAACGAACCGTAGAGCAAGGCTTCAGCGGGCTTGAATCGATGAGTGGAATTCCAGGAACAGTTGGAGCAGTTCCGATTCAAAACGTTGGCGCTTATGGTCATGAAGTTGCTGAATTTATCGCCAGAGTTCGCACATACGATCGCTCAAGAGAAGAGATCGTAACTTTTACCGCAAATCAATGTGGTTTTGGATATCGAACATCACTGTTTAAAGAGGAGCCAAACCGATGGGTTGTTTTAGATGTAACTTTTCAATTAAAAGTGGGCGAATTATCAGCTCCAATTATGTATCGCGAATTAGCAAATGAATTAGGTGTTGAAATTGGTTCACGAGTGGAAGTCGCAAAATGCCGGGCCGCAGTACTGAAATTAAGAAAAAGCAAAGGAATGTTGCTTGATGAGACAGACCCTGACACTTGGTCAGCTGGTTCATTCTTTACTAATCCAGTTGTGAGCACTTCGGTTGCTAAAGCTTTACCTGAAGAAGCAACACGATGGATTGTCGGAGATAACAAAATTAAAGTTTCGGCCGCATGGCTATTGCAAAACTCTGGAATGTCACGCGGTGATCGACTTGGGGGAGCGGGCATTTCAAGTAAACATGTTTTAGCACTTTGTAATGCAGATAATGCAACTGCTCAAGAAATTATTGAATTGGCGAAAAAAGCCCGTAAAGCAGTAAAAGATAATTTTGGAATCACACTCACTCCTGAGGTCCGCTTAATTGGCTTAACGTTAGATTAATTAGCCATTAATTAAGTTTTTAATGCGGGTGATTCCTTCAATTAAATCTTCATCACTTAATGCGTATGAGAAGCGCAAGTATCCTGAAGGGCCAAATGCTTCACCTGGCACTGCAGCAACTTCAACTTCGTCAAGAATTAAGTTTGCTAATTCGCTACTGGTTTGTGGTTTCTTTCCGCGAATCTCTCTACCAAGAACACCGTGAACTGCTGGGTATGCGTAGAAAGCACCTTGAGGAGTTGGGCATGAAAAACCATCAATCTCATTTAACATTTTTACAATTAAATTACGACGGCGTAAAAACGCAACTTTCATTTCATTTGATGCACTCAAATCACCGTTAAGAGCAGCGATAGCTGCACGTTGTGAAACGTTGGCAACATTTGCAGTCATGTGTGATTGTAAATTTGTTGCGGCTTTAATAATGTCTTTTGGTCCAGCCATCCAACCAACGCGCCAACCAGTCATCGCGTAAGTTTTTGCAACACCGTTTAACACAATTGTGCGATCACGTAACTCTGGAAACATAACTGGAAGTGATGGGGCAGTAGCTCCGTCATAAAGCAAGTGCTCATAAATTTCATCTGTTAAAACCCAGATCTCGTGCTTAAGTGCCCATTCACCAATCGCGCGAACTTGTTCAACTGTGTAAACAGATCCGGTTGGGTTGCTCGGAGAACAAAAAATAAGTGCTTTTGTTTTTGGAGTACGTGCAGCTTCAAGTTGTTCTACGGTCACGCAATAATTGCTTGATTCATCAGCGAAGACTTCAACTGGAATTCCACCAGCGATACGAATCTGTTCTGGATATGTAGTCCAATAAGGAGCAGGAAGAATTACTTCATCGCCTTCATCAACAATTGTGGCAACTGCTTGGAATACCGCTTGCTTTCCACCATTTGTTACTAAAACATTTTCAACTGCAATATCAAAATTAGAATCACGTTTTGTTTTTGCAACAATCGCTTCGCGCAATTCCGGTAAGCCAGCAACTGGCGTGTAGCGATGGTTTGATGGGACCCGGATGGCTTTTTCAGCCGCATCTAAAATGTAACCTGGGGTTGGAAAGTCAGGTTCCCCAGCCCCGAAACCAATTACTGGTCTACCTGCAGCTTTTAGGGCTTTGGCTTTGGCATCTACTGCAAGGGTGGCCGATTCGGCGATAGCGGCGATTCGACTGGAGATTCGGCTTTGATTTGGGCTCATGAGGGGCAATCCTGCCACTAAATAATAGGAATGCGAGCCGGAGTCCCCGCCTGGAAGTTGGGCCGAGGAGTCAGGGATTCACCGAGTTAGACCCGACCCCACCTCAACCTCTACACTCACCCGTCTAGCGCTTCGGATCTTCCCCGCTTTTGAGTTACTTAGTGGCTCCTGATTGGGTAAGGCCTTGAAGTTCTGGAGGGCAGTAGTTCAATTGGTAGAGCACCGGTCTCCAAAACCGGGGGTTGGGGGTTCAAATCCCTTCTGCCCTGCGACAAATCAAATGAGTTTTAACGAACGAAAGGGATTGTGATGAGCGAGAACGAGGGCGCAGTAAATGAGCGCTTAAATATTTTCGCGCGCGCGGGACTTTTCTATCGTCAAATAGTTTCGGAGTTGCGCAAAGTTGTCTGGCCATCTCGGAAGCAGTTGACGACTTATACAGCGGTTGTTTTAGTTTTCGTAACTTTCATAATTGCAGTCGTTTCACTATTTGATGTTGTGCTTACCAAAATTACCTTCTGGGTATTTGGTTAATAGAGATTTAGCGGAAAGGAGCAACAATGGTTGACGATCCATTTGCAGCAGCGTTAGCTGCATCAGCAAATGAACTTAATTCAGCGAACGAGAAATCAGATGAGTCAACTGAATCAGATTTAGTAGCTGACGTAGTTGTTGCCTCCGAAGTAGAGCACGCTGAGGTCTACACGGATGTAGTAGTTGAAGTTGCAGAAGATGCAGATCCAGCCGTTGATGAAGATGTCACTCTTGATGATGACGGTCAGGTACTTGACGATCCACTAGCTGATTTCCGCAGAGCTCTTCACAATGCACCTGGTGATTGGTTTGTAATTCACTCTTACGCTGGATATGAAAATCGCGTAAAAGGAAACCTAGAAAACCGAATTCAATCTTTGAACATGGAAGATTTCATTTATCAGATTGAAGTTCCTAAAGAAGAAATCACTGAAATTAAAAACGGTCAACGCAAACAAGTAACTCGGAATATTTTCCCTGGTTATGTTCTTGTGCGTATGGATTTAACAGATGAATCATGGACTGTTGTTCGCAATACTCCAGGTGTAACTGGATTCGTTGGTCATGGCCACAATCCAAACCCACTTACATTCTCAGAAGTAGAAGCAATCCTTGCTCCACGTCCACTTAAGAAATCTGAACGACCACAAATCAAGGTTGTTGATTTCGAAATTGGTGAATCCGTAACTGTTATGGATGGCCCATTCGCAACTTTGCCTGCATCAATTAGCGAGATCATGCCTGAGCAGGCGAAACTCAAAGTCCTTGTATCTATCTTTGGACGCGAGACCCCAGTTGAACTTTCCTTCAGTCAAGTACAGAAGATATAGGCGGAATAAACATGGCACCTAAGAAAAAGATCACCGCAATGATTAAGTTGCAGATCCAAGCTGGCGCAGCAACACCTGCACCTCCAGTTGGTCCTGCTCTTGGTCAGCATGGCGTAAACATTATGGATTTCGTTAAGGCTTACAACGCCGCGACTGAAAACCAGAAAGGCCAGATCATTCCGGTTGAGATCAGTGTTTACGAAGATCGCTCATTTACTTTCGTAACCAAGACTCCACCAGCATCACGTCTGATCTTGAAAGCAGCAAACCTTGAAAAAGGTTCTGCAATTCCTCATAAGGTAAAAGTTGGCAACATCACGATGGCACAAGCACGTGACATTGCATCCCTCAAGATGGCAGATCTAAATGCCAACGATCTTGATGCAGCAAGTTTGATCATTGCCGGTACTGCTCGCTCAATGGGTATTACTGTCAACGGTTAATAACTAAATAAGAAAGTGTGGGAGAGCTTGCTTGCTCGTTAACCACAACCCAACAGTTAAATGAAAATTTCATTTAACTAGAATGGAGCAGAAATGAAGCGCGGTAAGAAATATCTAGCAGCTGCCGAAAAGATTGATGGCGACAACTTATATACACCTAGCCAAGCAGTCGGTTTAGCTCGCGAAACCTCAATTACAAAGTACGACTCAACTGTGGAAGTTTCACTTTCACTTGGTGTTGATCCTCGTAAAGCTGATCAAGCAATCCGTGGTGTTGTGAATTTGCCACACGGAACCGGAAAGACAGCACGTGTGCTGGTTTTCGCTGGCGGCGAGCGCGCTGAAGAAGCACGTGCAGCTGGTGCAGACATCGTCGGATCAGATGAATTAATTGATGAAGTTGCCAAAGGCCGTTTAGATTTTGATGCAGTCGTTTCGACTCCAGATCTAATGGGTAAAGTTGGCCGTCTTGGAAAAGTTCTTGGACCACGTGGCTTAATGCCAAACCCAAAGACCGGAACAGTTACCACCGATGTTACAAAAGCGATCAATGACATCAAAGGTGGAAAGATCGAATTCCGCGTCGACAAGAATTCAAATCTTCACTTCATAATTGGCAAAGCATCATTCTCACAAGAAGCACTTCTTGAGAATTATGTTGCAGCGATGGAAGAGGTTATGCGGGCAAAACCATCTTCATCAAAAGGCCGTTATGTAAAGAAAGCCACTATCTCAACCACGATGGGACCTGGAATTCAGGTAGATCCAAATATCGTGCGTGAGAGCGCTGGTAATTAGTAAGTAAATAAGCGGTTTTGACGAGTAGGCGCTTCGGCGCCTATTCTTCAGACATATAAGTAGCAAGCAGCACAAGTAGCACAAGTAGTAAGTAGTACCCGAAGACCGTAGGCCATCCCGCAAGGGATCGAAGTTCGCGAAAGCGAGACCCACGCAGGAGTACACGAGTCCCTCGATGCCTCGTTTATTCGATGCGTACGAGGGTTTTTGCTTTTCAAGAACTAAGACGAACTAAGTGAACGTTGAAGAGTTAGAGGAGTAGTAAATGGCAAAACCTGAGAAGGCATCAGCTGTAAGTGAATTGGCGGAAGATTTCCGCACATCACAAGCAACTCTTGTCACTGAATACCGCGGATTGTCGGTGACTTCTATGAAAGCGCTTCGTCGCACACTTGGAAGTACCACCAAATATTCCGTTGTGAAAAATACTCTTACTAAAATTGCTGCTCGCGAAGCAGGTGTTCCAATTCCTGATGAGATGCTCAAAGGTCCTTCAGCATTGGCATTTGTTAAAGGCGATCCAATTGATGCCGCACGTATGTTGCGCGACTTCAGCCGCGAAAATCCATTTTTGGTTATCAAAGGTGGAATTTACGAAGGTAAAGCCGTTACTAGCGAAGAGGTTATGCAATTAGCGAACCTCGAATCTCGTGAGGTTCTTCTTGCCAAGCTTGCTGGCGCAATGAAGGGCTCCATCGCAAAAGCTGCGCGCGTATTTGATGCGTTGCGAATTAAGTTGGAAGCCGGATCTCCTGCTGCACCTGCTGCTCCAGCCGAAGTGGCCGCACCACCAGTTGTTGAAGAAGCAGTTGCAGAAGCAGTTGCTGAAGCAGCACCCGTAGAAGTTGTTGAAGAAGTCGCAGTATCCCCAGAACCAGTTATCGAAAACAATAAGGAAGAGGCATAAATCATGGCAAAACTCAGCACTGAAGATCTATTAACCCAATTCAAAGAGATGAGCCTGGTTGAGCTCTCCGAGTTCGTTAAGTCTTTCGAGACTGAATTTGATGTAACCGCAGCAGCACCAGTTGCCGCAGCGGCAGCAGGCGGAGCAGCTCCAGCAGCAGCTGAAGCACAAGATGAGTTCACCCTCGTTCTTGAAAACGCTGGCGCACAGAAGATTGCAGTTATCAAAGAGGTCCGTACCTTCACCGGTCTCGGATTGAAAGAAGCCAAGGATCTAGTAGATGGTGCTCCATCTAACATCCTTGAGAAGGCAAACAAAGAGACCGTTGACAAGGCAAAGGCTGCTTTCGAAGCTGCCGGCGCTACCGTCGCAGTCAAGTAATCATTAAAAACTCCTCCTTTGGGGGAGTTAGGTTGCCATTAGGTGGAGCTGTCCGGCGCGAGTTGGACATCTCCACCTTTTGGGCGATAACCTGCCCTCCTATCCAGTTTTGCCCTAAAGCTAAGGTCTTCGCATATAGCGGTGGTGACCCCATGGCCTGCACGTGATTTCTTACTGTCCGTTGCGAGTTCGGAAGGACCCGAAGCTTTGAAAACTAAATCAACTAATTCCCGTCGTCTATCTTTTAACAAGATTCGCGAACCACTTGAGGTGCCGAACCTCCTTGCTCTGCAAACAGAGAGTATGGATTGGTTACTAGGAAATGATGCGTGGCGTAATCGCCTCACCGTTTCTGAAAACACCACACGTGGCGAGATTCCAAAGCAATCAGGTTTGGAAGAGATCTTTGAAGAGATTTCACCAATCGAAGATTTCCAAGGATCGATGAGTTTGTCTTTCCGCGATCACCGCTTCGAGCCACCTAAGTATTCAATTGAAGAGTGCAAAGAGCGCGATATCACTTACGCCGCTCCACTTTTCGTAACTGCAGAATTTACTAACAACATTACTGGTGAAATTAAGAGCCAGACAGTATTCATGGGTGATTTCCCACTGATGACATCACGCGGAACTTTCGTAATTAACGGAACAGAGCGCGTTGTTGTTTCTCAGATTGTTCGTTCACCTGGTGTCTACTTTGAACGCCAGATTGAAAAGACTTCAGATAAAGATGTATTCACTTCAAAGATCATCCCAAGCCGCGGCGCTTGGCTTGAATTCGAAGTTGATAAGAAAGATCTCGTTGGTGTTCGCATCGACCGCAAGCGTAAGCAATCTGTAACTGTCTTCTTGAAGGCGCTCGGTTGGACTGAAGAACAAATTCTTGAAGAGTTTGGTGACTTCGAATCAATGCGTGCAACTCTTGAAAAAGATACAGTCAAGACACAAGATGAAGCGTTGCTAGATATCTACCGCAAGCTTCGTCCAGGTGAGCCTCCAACTAAGGAAGCTGCACAGAACTTGATCGAAAACCTTTACTTCAACCCTAAGCGTTACGACTTGGCCAAGGTCGGTCGCTTCAAGGTAAATAAGAAGCTAGGTCTTGATCTAGAGCTTTCATCATCACTACTTACTATCTCTGACATTGTTGCGACTTTGCGCTACCTAGTAGCACTTCACCGCGGCGATCTATTGATGGAGTACGGCCGCGAAGTTCGCGTTGAAAAAGACGATATCGATCACTTCGGTAACCGTC
>CAYZBP010000011.1:0-12127 GCA_964476715.1 uncultured Bifidobacterium sp.
CCAGATGAGCGCAAATTAATCGCGCGCTCCGGAGATCTTCGTAAACCATGAAGCGCATTTCGATTGTCTTGACAGTAATCATTGGGTCAATCGGATTTCTTTTCTTTACACCTGTGGCTAGTTTTTCTGGCTTTTCTGGTTTCTCTAATGGAAATGCCACAGTAAATGAATCGTTAATCATCGTAAGTGGACCTACTCATCGAGAAATGAGTGGAAAGTTTTTAGATGACACACTTATTGAAGATTTAAGTTTTGGTGGGAAACTGGCTGATGTCCTTAAGCCCAGCGTAAAGAGTCGAACTTGGCTGATAGATCCTGCTGTAATTGAAGAGATTATCGACATGAGTGATGGGTACACAGTTTTGCCGAAAGTTAAAGGCGCTGGTGAAGAAATCGCCGCTCAATTTCTTGTTGATTTGAAATATGCAATTGGTGATGATCCTGTTTATGCGCTTCCGTATGGTTCCCCAAAGATTTCAACGCGAAAGAAATTTTCTGATGTTGAATTTTCACAATTGCAAAGTGTTAGCTCTGTCAGGTTAGCACGTGCACTTGGTAGAGCCGTTACATCGGGAGCGCCACCCAATTGGAATGAAACTCCCCAGAAGTTAAGTTCAATGAATATCGCCGAATTTAGAACTTTACGAAAGCAATTGGCTTTAATCTCACAAGTCAGTAACGATCTGGTAATTAGCGAGACGGCAATCCGACTTAATACACTTTTAAATCCGGAACTTGATAAAAAATCTTCGCAGTATCTTGCAGTTTCTTTTACAGGCGCAGTAAATCGTCTAGAAGAAAAACTTCGAGTGCTTCCTGGTCGCTACACACTGACCTCTCGTGAAGAAAAATTGCCGGTGACAATCGTTAATGATTTTGATGCGCCTGCCCAAGTAGTTCTTACACTCAAAGCGAATAATTCTCGGATTCTTTCCATTGAAGATCGTGCACTTTATTTACAACCTAATTCCCGAACTCAAGTTTTAGTTCCAGTTAAAGCGATTGCGAGTGGAAAAGTAGAATTACAGGCCCAACTTGAAACATTACGCGGCACCAAATACCAAGGAATCACTACGCTTAATGTCACCATTGCAGTAATCGGCCCAATCGTTGGTTGGGTTATGGCAATCGCCGGCATCTTATTGATTGGCGCGGCTGGCACGCGGATCTTCCGTCGCGTACGAAAGGCACGCGCAACGGGAGCAACCGGAAATGGTTCAGGTGATAAATGAGTAACGAACCGGATTTCATCAGATCTTCTGCAGTTATGGCCGCGGGCACAGTTGTTTCACGACTTACCGGACTTATTCGAAATTTATTATTAGTTGCTGCACTTGGTACCTCTATTTTTGCCGACACTTTTAACGTAGCAAATACTCTGCCCACAGTTCTTTACATTTTGTTAGCAGGTGGTGCTTTAAATTCAGTCTTCGTACCTCAACTAATTCGAGCTATGAAAGATGACCCTGATGGCGGAGAGGCTTTTACATCTCGCTTATTAACAATAATAACTTTAATTTTGGCCGTAATCACAGCGCTTTCCGTAATCTTTTCTCCGTTATTAGTTCGTATTTACGCTCCAAAGTTCACTAATCAGGGAATTGAAACTGAATTTTCATTGACGGTTACTTTTATGCGCTACTGCTTGCCACAAATTCTCATGATGGGAATTTTTGTCATGTGGAGTCAAGTTGGAAATGCCAGAGGAAAGTTTGGCCCGATGATGTGGGCCCCGGTTGCAAATAATTTAGTTGTAATTGCAGTTTTAATTATTTTTCTAGCAATCGCACCTGATGTAACTGCTGAAACAATTTCATCAGGACAGGTTGCTCTTCTTGGCCTAGGTACTTCGCTCGGCTTTGTGGTTCAAGCAGCGCTACTTTTCCCAGTTGTTGCCAAATCAGGTTTAAATCTCCGCCCTCGCTTTGATTGGAAAGATTCAAATCTAACTAAATCTTTCAAGTTAGGTGCCTGGACCTTGCTTTTTGTTTTCATTAATCAAATCGGATATCTAGTAGTAGTGAATGTGGCTACTGCAACTTCAGCTGCGGCAAAAATTGCTGGGCTAACCACTGGAGTTGGTTTCACTCCATATAGCTATGCCTATTTTGTTTTTATCCTTCCGCATTCGATTATTACGGTTTCGGTAATTACTGCATTGCTTCCGCGCATCTCTCGTTTTGCTGCAAATAATGAAAAAACTAAAGTTCGAAATGAATTAGAAAAATCTCTTACAAATGTAGCTGTAGCAACAGTTCCTAGCGCAATTGCATTTTTATTTTTTGGCACAGCAATAGCGACTTTGCTCTTCTCTGGTAGCACTCGCGCTGACTCGGCTCAAATTGGATTAATTTTGGCTGGCTTTTCACTCGGATTAGTTCCATACAGTGCACAATTGCTTTTATTGCGTGGGTTTTATGCTTTTGAAGATACTCACACCCCAGTATTAATTAATTTTGCAAGCACCGCTCTATCAATACTGCTTTGCATAATTTCTGGTGAGGTGCTTCCACTTAAATGGGTAACAGTGGGTCTTGCAGTGGCCCTTGGCTTAGGAAATTTGCTCGGCACCGTAATAACTTTAAAATCACTTGGGAAAAAAGTTGGTTCTTTTCATTACGCCTCCTTATTAAAATCCCACCTTCGCCTAACTTTTGTCGCGCTTTTAGCCGGCGCACCTGCATTCGCCCTATATTTTGTAATTGAACAAAAATTTGGAACGAGCTTAATCGTGGTTGGATTTAATTTGACACTTGCTGGATCAGCAATGGGGGCTTTGTATCTGCTCTTTGGCTCCCTCTTCAAAGTAAATGAGATAAATTCACTCAGAATTCAAGTAATTAGGCGCCTAGGGCGAAATTAGGGATTTTCTGATTTATTGGAATATTCAGGATTAGGATTAGCGTTATCTTAAGTAGAGAAAGTGATGCGATTAAATTGCGAAATTTAGTAATTGTAGGTTCAGGACCCGCCGGGTACACCGCGGCTATTTACGCTGCACGTGCACAATTAAATCCATTGATTTATGAAGGCTCTGTGACTGCCGGTGGTGCGCTGATGAACACTACTGAGGTAGAAAACTTTCCAGGTTTTGCTGAAGGCATCATGGGTCCAGATTTAATGGATGCAATGCGAAAGCAAGCTTTGCGTTTTGAGGCCGAGTTAATTACAGATGACATTGTTGAAATGGATTTGAAATCTAAAGTAAAAGTTTTGATTGATGGTACCGGCCGAAAAATTGAAGCTAAGGCAGTCATTCTCGCAATGGGTTCTGCCTATCGTGAGATCGGCTTAACAAATGAAAAACGTTTATCGGGCCGTGGAGTTTCATGGTGTGCAACTTGCGATGGATTTTTCTTCCGTAACCAAAATATTGCAGTCGTGGGTGGTGGAGATTCTGCGATGGAGGAAGCAAACTTTTTAACAAAATTCGCTGACAAGGTAACTCTGATTCATCGCCGCGATAGCCTTAAAGCATCAAAAATTATGGCTGAGCGCGCGCAAGCAAACCCTAAAATCGAATTTTTATGGAACAGCGAAGTGGTCGATGTGCTTGGTGAAGATAAAGTCAGCGGCTTATCTATCCGAAACACTGTTTCCGGTGATTTGAGTGTTCTAGATGCCACCGGATTATTTGTAGCGATTGGGCACGACCCGCGTAGTGAACTCGTTAAGGGGCAAGTCAGCCTTGATGATGAAGGGTATGTAAAAGTGGGACAGGGCAGCACTAAAACAAATCTTGAAGGTGTTTTTGCATGTGGAGATCTTGTCGACCACACTTATCGACAAGCAATTACTGCAGCTGGTTCAGGATGTGCTGCGGCGCTGGATGCTGAAAGATTCTTATCTGGGCACTAAAGTTTTTAACCTAAGTTAAATCAAATAGAGAGAGAAGCTAATGGGAGCAACAACACCAGTAACGACAGCTAACTTTGATGCTGAAGTTCTGAAAAGCACAACACCGGTACTTGTAGATTTTTGGGCTGAATGGTGTGGACCATGCCGTGCAGTGGGTCCAATTTTGGAAGAGATTGCTAATGAGCAAAGCGGAAAAATAAAAATTGTTAAATTGAATACCGATGAAGAATCCGCAATCGCCATCAAGTACGGAATTACATCTATTCCAACGATGAACCTCTTTGTTAATGGTGAAATTGTAAAAACTATTGTTGGTGCACGTCCCAAGCCTGCAATCATGAAGGAACTTGAAGGCTTTATTTAACTCGTGGAAGAGTTAGCCAAGGTTGGAGATGTCGGTGCCATTGTCACTGAAACAATTACTTCTCTATCGCGCCTTGGCTTATTAAATTCACCAGAAGTTGCCTTTACAAAAGAAGTTGTAGAGGCATTGCGGGCGTTTCAGCAAAGTCGTGGATTAACCGCAACTGGAAAATTAACTAGAGATATATACCTCGCTCTTGAAGAAGCACGATGGCGACTCGGAGATCGAAATCTTTCATACATTCCTGGTGCATTAATTCGTGGAGATGACATTGCGACTTTGCAAAATCGTTTAAATGAAATGGGATTTTCATCTGGGCGAGTAGATGGCATTTATGGAGTTTTAACTGAAGGTGCTGTAATCGAATTTCAAAAATCAGTTGGTCTTCCAGCTGATGGGGTTTGCGGCCCTGCAACTTTCACCGCTCTAATTAGATTAACTGGAACTGTTAAAGGTGGTCTTGCTAGTTCTTTGCGAGATACGTATTTAATTCACCAGCGTGGTCCGGCATTGGCTGGGAAAGTAATTGCAATTGACGCAAGTTTTGGTGGAGATTTTCTTGGCGCTCAAGCATTTGGACTCAATGAAGCCCAAATTACTTATGATGTTGCAAAAAGATTAGAAGGAAGATTAAGCGCATTAGGTGTAAAAGTATTTATGACCCGAGGAAAAGATAATAATCCAAGTGAATTAGATCGAATTAATTTTGCAAATAAAGTTAATTGCGACTTATTAATTTCTTTGCATTTGGATAGCAGTTCTTCTAAGAATGCACACGGTGTCGCCACTTACTATTACGGAAATGCCACACATGAAATCCATTCCGTTGTCGGTGAGCGTTTCGCACTTTTAGCACAGCGTGAAATTTGCGCACGAACTGATTTATTAAATTGTCGTACCCACGGCAAAAGTTGGGAAATATTGAGATTAACAAAAGCACCATCAGTTCGAATTGATTTAGGATATTTAAGCAATGAAGGGGATGCGCAAAGATTGGCCAGATCTTCGTTTAGGCAGTCTTTGGCCGAAGCCTTGGTTGTGGCGGTACAGCGACTGTATTTAGCCGCCGAAGAAGATGCACTGACTGGAACTTTACGAGTTGAGGATTTGAAGCGTGCGGGGCTCCGTAAATAGAGTAAGTCGAGCAAGTAATTACAGAAACCCTCCATACCTATCTCTATGAGATGATTGTCCTTCACATTAATTTGAAGGGGGCGAGTGGTTTGAGTTCATTAATTCCGAAAAACGAGGAAAACTTAACCGCCCGTTACGCCTCCCGTGCAGCTTTGATGTTGCCGAGTGAGATCCGCTCGCTTTTTGCAGTGGCTTCTCGTCCCGAAATTGTTTCACTCGCTGGTGGAATGCCTAATCTTTCTGCGCTTCCAATGGATGTGATGGCAAGTGTGGTTCAAAAATTAGTTTTAGAAAATGGCACTGAGGCTTTGCAGTACGGCAGCGGACAAGGTCATCCAAAGTTGCGTGAGCAGATTTGCGAAATTATGGCACTCGAAGGAATTCGGGCAAAAGGCGACGACATCGTTGTTACCACCGGATCACAGCAAGCCTTAGATCTAATCACTCGAATATTTATTGATCCAGGTGATGTGATTCTGGCTGAAGCCCCTTCTTACGTTGGAGCACTTGGTGTTTTTGCTCAATACCAAGCGAATGTTGTTCATATTGCTATGGATGATAAAGGTTTGATTCCTGAAGCCCTAAGAGAAGCGATCAAAACTGTTCGTGAAGCAAAACGCAAAATTAAATTTATTTACTTGATTCCAAATTTCCAAAATCCTTCCGGTGTAACAATGCCCGCAGCACGCAGAACAGAAATTCTTGAAATTTGCCGGGATGCCGAAATTTTTGTGGTCGAAGATAATCCTTATGGCTTACTTGGTTTTGATGGTCCGACGCCAAATGCAATGCGAGCAGAGGATTCTGAAAATGTAATTTATTTGGGATCTTTTTCTAAAACAATTGCTCCAGGACTTCGAGTTGGCTGGGCTTTAGTTCCACAAGCTGTTAAAGAGAAATTAGTAATCGCAAATGAATCTTCGGTTTTGTGCCCATCAAATTTTGCTCAGTTAACAATCTCTGGTTATTTGGCTAACGAACCTTGGAGAGATCAAATTGCATCTTTCTGCGATTTGTACCGAGATCGCCGTGATGCGATGTTGGAATCTTTGGATGAATTCTTCCCAGTAACAGCAACATGGACTCGCCCTAGAGGTGGTTTCTATGTTTGGGTTACCTTGCCCCCAGAAATTGATACCAAAGTATTAGTTCCGCGTGCCATCGCTGCAAAAGTTGCTTATGTTCCGGGAACTGCTTTTTATGCTGATGGTTTTGGAAGTTGGCAGATGCGTCTTTCATACTGCCATCCGACCCCTGAGCGGATCCGACAAGGCGTAAAAGCCCTTGCTGGCGTAGTTAAAGAAGAGATTGATCGCCGATCAAATGGCGCAGCTAAATTAACTTCCCGCTAACTCAATAATTCGCGCAGTTACTAAAGCAATCTCGGCTGAAGTTAACAACTCTGGAGTTAAAAAGATTTCCTGGTCGTCGTTTCGGTGATCTACAGCAATTCTTGGTTCTGACTCCCACAATTTCAATGCGAGTTCACGCGCGCTCATTCCGAAAACTTTCTGATCTATTTCAATCTTGATCCGAGGAAGTGGTTGTCCAGCCTCATTTAAAACCATCTTGGAAGGTTTAAATCCTTTTACCACGGAAAAATCACTAACCCATTGATCGCAAATTGCATTCCAAACTCTTGCATGCTCCTCGTGATCCGCGTTCACATACATTTCGACTGCCTTCAAGATTGCAAATATTTCTTCCTTGCCAACTTTCAATGATCTGGCTTTGGTGGTATTCGGTGCAGCAAACTTAGCCGCAGCCTTAATGATTTCAACTTTTCCTAGAATTAATCCGGTCGTCTGTGGACCTCGCAAACCTTTACCGCCACTAAACAAAACAACATCGGCGCCTGAGTCTCTAGTGAAATGCCAAAGGTTGCTCACTGGAGGTATCTGTGCAGCAGCATCAACAATGACTGGAACATTATGTTGTTTAGCAATTTCAACTGTACGTTGAATTGAGAGTGCTCCTGGTGGTCGGTTTAAACCCGGTACAAAAAAGATTCCTGCAGTTTTTTCATTAAAGGCATTTATTAATTCTGCTTCAGATCGTGATCCTTCTGAGCCAATCACCTTAATTACTCCGCCTGCGAATTCAATAGATTTCACATAATCAACCATGTGGGTGCAATCAATTATGAATTCATTTTTAGTAGCGCTTTTATTTAGATCCAAAATTGCAAGCACTGACAAAACAATCGCTCCCGCACAACCCGGAGTTATATAAGCGGCTTCATTTTTTGTTAATTGTGCTATCCGTTCCCCAGCAACTCTATGTAGTTCTTCAAGCTCCACAAATTCACTTGCACCTTGCACCATGGCGGCCAGTACTTCCGGCGCCATTCGTGATCCGCCGATACGGGTATATGTAGTCGCAGCATTTAGGACCCTAGGAATTCCTAGTGAAGCAAGAGTTAAATTCTCCATTTTTATCCTTTGATCTCCTTAATTATTCGTTGTAAATCAGCGCCCGATGCAAACTCAATGATTAATTTTCCATTGCTCTTACCGCTGCCCATTTCAACACTTACTCGAGTGTCGAGATGATCCCCTAGTTGATTAGCAATCTCTTCTAATTCAACATTGCGAGGTTTAGCTTTCTTACTCTTTGCGGGTTTACTTGTTTTACTTCCCATTGAAACAATTTCTTCAGTCGCCCTAACACTTAATCCTTCTGCAACTATTCGTGCCGCTAACTTCTCCATCGCTGCTTCGCCTTCTAGCGATAGCAATGCTCTTGCATGTCCTGCTGATAGAACTCCGGCAGCTACTCGTCGCTGAACTGTTGGAGGAAGTTGCAAAAGTCGTAAAGTATTTGAAATGTGTGGCCTCGAACGGCCGATCCGAAGCGCCAATTCATCATGGGTGTAATTAAAATCAGTAAGTAGTTGACTGTAAGCCGCGCCTTCTTCTAGCGCATTTAATTGGCTGCGATGAATATTTTCCAACAAAGCTTCTCGCAAAAGTTGATCATCTGGGGTTTGCCTAATGATCACTGGTATTTGCGTTAACCCCGCAGCTTTTGCGGCGCGAAAACGCCGCTCGCCCATTACTAATTCATATTTTCCACTTCCGGCACCACCAACATTTCTCACAACTGGTGGTTGCAAAATTCCAACTTCTTTTATTGAAGTAATAAGTTCATTCAAAGCTTCTTCATCAAAAATAGTTCGCGGTTGACGGGGGTTTGGTGAGATTTCCGAAATCAAAACTTCTTTTAAGTTTGCAACTTCAACTTCAACACCAGCGACGCTTTTTGTTAATTGCACTGGTTCACTAGTTGGAATTAACGCTCCGAGTCCACGGCCTAATCCACCTTTACGTGTACTCATTTTGCTATCTCCTGTCGGTTATCTCTTTCACAAATTTCACGCGCAGCATTTAAGTATGCAATTGCGCCGGGTGAAGACATGTCATAAGTCATTACTGTTTGACCATAAGACGGTGCTTCTGAAACACGTACTGCTCGCGGAATTACACTTTGCAATACTTCACGCGGAAAATGTTCACGCACACTTGCAGCAACATCATTTGCTAATCGAGTTCTTCCATCAAACATAGTTAACAAGATTGCTGAAATATGTAATGTTGGATTAGCGCCAGCAGTTACTCGCGAAATAATATTTAATAACTGTGCGACTCCTTCGAGTGCGTAATACTCACATTGAATTGGAATTAATAATTCATCAGCTGCAATCAATGCATTAATAGTTAGCAAACCAAGACTTGGTGGACAATCAATAATTAAGTAATCAAATTTTTGGGTATTTGTTAAATTTAAAATTGCTTCTTTCAATCGAGATTCGCGACGATCAAGTGCAACTAAATCTATTTCGGCTCCAGCTAAATTAACACTCGCTGGCAAACAATAAAGTTCTGGAAAACCTGGTGCTTTTTGCATTAACTCAGCAATACTTTTATTTTCGACTAAAACTTCATAACTGCCCGCAACATCTTCACTACGGTCTGCACCAAGGGCAGTACTGGCATTACCTTGCGGGTCCAAATCAATAACTAAAACTTTTAATCCACCCATTGCTAAAGCGGCGGCCACATTTACCGCAGTTGTGGTTTTGCCGACCCCACCTTTTTGATTTGCGACAGTGAAAATCCGGGTGGCTTTTGGTTTAGGAAGTGGTTCGCGCAACCTGCGGGTACCTACTACTTTTTTCCCGCCAGATTGTTTGGCTTGAGTTGTTTCACGTGAATCCACGAGGGTGAGTTAACCAGCCTTTTCGATGGAAATCACCCTCACCGGAAGTTGCTCCGGCAAAAGTGGGTAGGAGGTCAGGATTACCTCTGCCTTACTAGGATTAAATCGACTCATGGGCGCTGCGGCCAACTCGCTATCTGCGCTCTCCCCCTTCAAAGCCAGCAACTTTCCACCTGGTGCAATCAATCGCCAACTTATCTGTAGCAACTTCGGCAAAGGTGCCACTGCCCTAGCGGTGACTATTTGATATCGCGGTTTGTGCTGCTCTGCCCGGCCGCGAACTACCTCAAGATTCTTTAATCCAAGTTGGGCGATGACCTCTAAGAGGAAGTTAGCTCGGCGCTCCAAAGGTTCCAGCAAAGTTATCTGCAGATCCGGCCGGGCCAATCCAAGGACTATCCCCGGCAGTCCAGCCCCACTGCCAATATCTAAAACTGTTGCACTTTGCGGCATCAATGTAATCAGCGGCAATGAGTTAAAGATGTGCCGATCCCAGATCCGCTCCACTTCGCGAGGCCCAATTAGCCCACGTTCGACTGCAGTACTCCCCAAAATTCGGCCGTATTCAAGGGCTTGATCTGTTAGCTCTCCAAATATCGGAGTTAAGGTTTCCCGTGAAACATCCACCAAGGAGCTCCCGCTCTTAGGAAGCTGGCAGAATTACAACACAGCGATTTGGCTCTTCGCCCTCAGATTCGCTGGCTAGTCCCAATTCACCAATGGTGTCATGGATGACTTTGCGCTCAAAAGCATTCATAGGTGGCAGGGTGATTGACTCTCCGCTGCTCTTAACCTCTTCGGCCCGCTCTTGCGCAAGAGTGCGTAACGCGCTCTTTTTCTTATCGCGAAAACCTTCAATATCTAGCATTAACCGGGAACGGTCACCCGTATTTTGCTGGACTGCCATTCGGGTCAGCTCCTGTAGTGCTTCAAGAACTTCTCCCTCTTCCCCGATCAGGTGAGTGAGCTCTCCACCTTCAATAGCTAACGCTGCGCGCCCGTTCTCAACATCTATATCGATATCCCCAGGCAGATCCGCAATATCGAGCAGAACCTCTAGGTAATCTGCGGCGAGGTCGCCTTCTTCTTCTAAACGTGAAATTTCCGTCTTTTCCATCTTTGCCTCCTGCTCAACCAATCACCCATTTTGGGCGATATGTAAAATTTATAGTGGTTTGTACTATTTATTTGGCTTCTTTGGCTTCTTCTTTTTCTTCTCGTTCTTTGGCTGTTGGCGCTGCCCTTTTGGCTCCTCAATAACAACATCGCCCGGAACTTCATCTTCTGCAGGTTTAACACCATTTTTTGACGCGCGTTTTGCTTCCAACTCTTCATACGCCGGTGATCCCGGAGTTGGGTTTCTTTTAATTACATAAAACTGTTGTCCCATTGTCCAAAGGTTTGTTGTTAACCAATAAAGCAAAACTCCGACCGGAAAATTAACTCCAGTTACTGCGAAAATTACTGGGAATAAATACAACATAATTTTTTGTTGTTGCAACATCATGTTTGGAGCGCCAGTATTTTTCGGCATTCCTTTAACCATTAATTGTCGCTGCGTAATAAATGTAGAAGCTGACATCAAAATAATCATGATCATTGCAACAACTTTGACCATGCTCTCAGAACTACCTAAAAATGTTTGTGAGATTGGGGCACCAAAAATTGTTGCTGCGCCAGCGCTAGAAACATCTGCAGCAGTTAAAACGCCGCGAGGCACTCCTTGTCCAATTCCATTTAAAACACCAAATAATGCAAAGAAAATTGGTGCTTGAGCCAAAATCGGGAAACAGGAAGCAAGTGGATTTGTGCCATGCTTTTGATAAAGCTTCATCATCTCTTCTGATTGTTTTTGACGATCGTCTTTATACTTTTTCTGAATCTCTTTTAACTCTGGTTGCAAAACAGTTAAAGCTCTTTGACTTTTAATTTGTTTAACAAAAAGTGGAATTAACAAAATACGAATCAAAATTACAAGGCCGATAATCGCAAAGCCCCAAGTGACTCCACTATCTGTTCCAAAGAATGGGGCAAGGAATTCATGGAAAAACATAATGACCCACGAAACCGCGTCATATAACGGATTAAATATCCCCACGAATTAGCCCCTGTTCCCTTGAACTTTCAGATAAGTAATCAATTCCGCCTTTAGACCAAGGGTTACAGCGTAATAAACGCCAACCAGTTAGCCCAATCCCAATAATCACTCCTCTTTCCTGAAAAGCAGAGAGTGCGTAATTAGAACATGTTGGGTAGTACTTGCAACGAGGGGTCATAGATGGCGAAATCCATTTTTGATATCCCCTAATTAGCGCAATCGGAAATTTTGCAATCTGGTTCATGCCAATGCCTTTTTCAAAGCGACTTCAACTTCATCGCGTAATTGAGTTGAAGAAATATCGGCAGCGCTCTGCGGAAAAGCTCGTGCAACTAACAAAGAACCCTCAGGTAATAATCTGAGCATTGGGGATATGGCATGGCGCAATTTTCGCGCAACACGATGGCGAACCACAGAGTTACCTACACTCTTTGCCACAATCAGCCCCGCTTTCG
>CAYZBP010000012.1:0-12127 GCA_964476715.1 uncultured Bifidobacterium sp.
GCTTGCTGCCCGCACTTGAACGATCTCCTTGTAAACCAGGTTCGGTATAAGTGATTTTTAATTCGACTGATGCCGGTAATTCAATATAAAGCGGTTCGCCTTCATAGACAGCCACTACTGCTTTAACTTCCTCCAGCATGTAATTAGCAGCATCACCAACCGTTGCTGCAGAGATGGTCATCTGATCGTAAGTTTCTTTATCCATGAATATAAAGTCATCGCCATCTTTATATAAATAAGTCATGTCGCGCTTATCAACAGTTGCTACTTCGATCTTTAAGCCAGCATTGAAAGTCTTGTCTACTACTTTTCCAGAAAGTACATGTTTTAGTTTGGTACGCACGAATGCCGGGCCTTTTCCAGGCTTGACATGCTGAAATTCAACCACATTCCAAAGTTGGTTATCGATGTTCAAGATCATGCCATTTTTCAAGTCATTTGTAGTAGCCACAGCTGATTCCTATTCTAAATATTCAAAGAGTGAGTGAATTCTACCTTGCTTTTATTGTTGAAATCGCCCTTAAAGCTAACTCGTATGAGTGCAAACCAAAGCCGCCAATAGTTCCATTTACTACGCCTGAGACCACTGAAGTGTGTCGGAACTCTTCTCTAGACAATGGATTTGAAAGGTGTACTTCAATCGCTGGAGCTTTCAACATCGCAACAGCATCTCTTATCGCATATGAGTAATGAGTGAAGGCTGCAGGGTTGATGATGACAGGGACTTTCTCATCAGCTGCCTTGTGCAACAAATGAATAATTTCAGTTTCGTCATCACTTTGAAAAACCGAAATTGTGTGACCTAATTCTTTGCCAGTTTTTTCGCAAAAAGAGACTAGGTCCGCATAGGAGAAATCTCCGTATGTAGCACTATCTCGTAAATCTAATCTTCCGAGATTAGGACCGTTGATTACCCAAATGTTCATGAGGATATTTTCTCATAAGCGATGGTCAGATCTGCTTCAGACGCCCCTTCGAGACGCTTTATCTTTCCTACCTGCTCAAGCAAGACAAAGCGAAGCAAACCACCACGCACCTTTTTATCGCGACCCATTCGCTCTATCAATTCTGGCAGTACTGAATCTTTATATGAGGTTGGCAACTCAACAGATTTCAAAATCGCACGATGACGATCCACTAATTTTTGATCGCAATATCCAACTTGCAACGCAAGTTCGCTAGCAAAAACCATTCCTACAGAAACCGCATCACCATGTCTCCATGTGAAATCTTCTAACGCCTCTATCGCATGGGCCAATGTATGTCCATAATTTAAAATCTCACGCAAAGAGGACTCTTTTAAATCAGCCGAAACTACATCGGCTTTAACTTGAATCGAACGTTCGATAACCTCTAAAAGCTGCGCGGAATTCCATGCCAATAATTTCTTTGGATCGGCTTCGAAGATCTTTAGAATCTGCTCATCTGCGATAAACCCACATTTAATAACTTCTGCAAGACCTGAACGCAACTCATCGATCGGAAGGGTTTCTAGGAAGTTTGGGTCGACGAAAACCAATCGAGGTGAGTGAAAAGCACCAACTAAATTTTTGCCTGCTGGGATATTGATTCCAGTCTTGCCGCCAATTGCCGCATCGACCATTCCCGCAACTGTTGTGGGAACACTCACCCAATTAACTCCACGCAACCAAGAGGCAGCCGCAAAGCCGGCTAAATCTGTTGTCGCCCCTCCTCCAATACCAATGATCCAATCCCTACGTGTGAAATTATGAATAGACAACGTGTTCCAAATTTCGACTAATACATCAGCACTTTTTTGAGATTCACCTTCTGGAAGTTCAATCATGATTAACTCAACAGGTAAATTCCATTCAGCTGAAAATTGATCTACTTTTTCACTAATTTCGGCTGGGTATAACAACGCGATTTTTGTGCACTCATTCAATAAAGGTTTCAACTTTGCTATATCTAAATCACCAATTAAAACTTCGTAATTGTGTTCGGCCGAGATGCTAATTTTTTTCATTTCGACAACTCCTTCCGAACCGCTTCGACAGTTTCATTTGGACTCTTATCATCTGTATTGACAACGCGAGTTGCCAAGGATTCATAGATGTGACGGCGAGCAGCCATCAGTGCAACCCATCTTGCGCGCGGGTTATCAATCAAGAGGGGTCTGTCACGATTGAAACCGATTCTTGGCGCTGCTCCGGTAATGGAAACGTCCAAGAAAACAATCTCGCTTCCTGATTTACGCAACAACTCCTGCGTAGCTTCACTCAAGATCGCTCCCCCGCCTAATGACAAAACCCCACCTTCAATCTCTAATGCTTTAGCAACCACCTCTTCTTCGATCGCTCGAAAATATCCTTCACCTTGTTCGGTGAAAATATCCGAGATCGAACATTTCTCCCGCTCTTCAATCATCGTATCTGTGTCTGAAAAACTCATTTGCATTTCATGACCCAATGCGCGACCTACTGTGCTTTTTCCACAACCTGGAGGACCGATTAAAACAATTTTTGGTGGCATCGTGAGTTACTTAATTGATAGTGATTTTAAGTAGGACTCTAGATTTCGCTTTGTTTCCCCTACGCTATCGCCGCCGAATTTTTCTAATAACGCATCAGCTAGAACCAAAGCCAACATTGCTTCAGCAACAACCCCTGATGCAGGTACAGCACATACATCTGATCTTTGATTGATGGCTTTTGCAGGTTGCATGGTCGCGGTATCAATTGTGTCTAATGCACGTGGCACGGTTGAGATTGGTTTCATTGCAACTCTTACGCGCAACAATTCGCCAGTACTCATTCCGCCTTCAGTACCTCCGGCACGTCCTGATCTACGTTTTACAGTTCCATCTTGGTTTAATTCAATTTCATCATGCGCAACAGATCCCCGACGAGTTGCTGTGGTGAAACCATCACCGATTTCCACGCCTTTCATCGCTTGAATGCTCATCATCGCACCCGCGATACGTGCATCAAGCCTGCGATCCCAGTGAACATGCGATCCAAGTCCTGCAGGTAAACCAAATGCTAAGACTTCAACAACTCCACCCAAAGTATCACCAGCCGAATGTGCCGCTTCGATCTCCGCGACCATCTTCAAACTGGTTTCTGGATCACTTGTTCGAACTGGATCTTCATCGATTGTTTTCATCTGTGTTGCTGTTGGCATTGCATAATCATCTGGAAGTCTTACTGAACCAATCGAAATAACGTGCGAGAAAATTGTGATTCCGGCGGCTTGTTGTAGAAATGCACGCGCAACTGCGCCAAGTGCAACACGAGCTGCGGTTTCACGGGCGCTTGCTCTTTCCAAGATTGGCCGTGCATCATCGAAATTATATTTTTGCATTCCAACTAAATCTGCATGACCCGGTCTTGGTCGAGTCAGTGGCGCATTTCTTGCTAATCCTTCAAGTTCAGCGGCTGCAATTGGGTCCGCCCCCATAACAACTTGCCACTTAGGCCATTCGCTATTGCCCACTTGAATCGCGATTGGTCCGCCTTGAGTTAATCCGTGACGGACGCCTCCCAAAATGCTGATCTGATCGGCTTCAAAACTCTGTCTAGCGCCCCGACCAACACCTAATCGACGTCTAGCTAGGTGGTAATCAAGGTCTGCACTCGTGATCTCAACCTGAGCCGGCAACCCCTCTAAAATCGCCGACAAAGCCGGTCCGTGGGATTCTCCTGCAGTTAGCCATCTCAACATGGGGTAATTCTCGCAGATAGTTACCCGTTCATGCGCAATATAGGCCAGATCGGCCAGATCAAAATAGATGCCGCAATCATCGGGGCCGCAAAGGGAATCCGGGCCTTGAGCCGCATCTTTGCTGGGCCAGTTAAGAGCGTGCAGAGGCCCAAAATTGCCGCAACAAGTACAAAGAAGATTAACTCTTGAAATGTAACTACTCCGATGATCAAACCAATTACGCCAGCGAGTTTTACATCCCCAATCCCGATTTTCAGTTTTGAGGCGATGGCTAAAGCGCAGAAAAATAGCAAAAATTCGACTCCTCCAGCTATTGAATCAAAGACGCGATCCTCGATGACCGCAATTCCACAAAAAAGCAATGAGCAATAACCGGTGATGAAATTAGGGATTCGATGATGGGCATTATCAATCAAAATTATCGTCCAACCCAAAATTAACAAGAGAGTGAATCGATAATTGAAATCCTGCGGGAATAATTGGATGAGAGTAAAGATTAAAGATAAGTAGAGAAAAATACTTTTGATCAGTTGCGGATCGGTATCAAATTTCCGACATAAGTAGAGATGAGTGAATAACCCGACTAGAAAAAATAGAATCAAAAGCTCTGGAGCCATCCAAGAAAATTAATCTCGACTAGATGTAGATATAAATCAGAGCGTAAAAAATGAATTAATGACCCAGTTTTTGCAAACCAGCGGCACGCATAGTTACTGCTAGTGATCGAAGATCGAGATTCAATGGTTCATAAGACATTAACTCAATCTGGCCAATTCCTTGTTCAACCAAAAGATCCAATCCATCAAGATATTTCCCGCCCACACCTTGCCACTTTGCTAATAATTTAGTGGGCCAAGGTGAATACAACGACTCAAATAAAGTACCAGTTGAATCGGTTGGAATCAGATGATCGGTCGCGCCTGTAGGTGTCGTTGCTATAACTAAATTTGCTCCTAATCCTGATTGCGCTTCGGTCCAATCTTTCACGACAACTGTCGCCGAGATTGAACTGTTAATTAATTGCGCCGATCTTGATGCGCTTCGACTGTAAACCGTGATCGTTCTGCCGCGTCCGTCTACTGCTGCAATCGCCGAACGAGCCGTGGCACCGCCGCCCAAGATTGTTATCTCATTTGGAATTGATACTTCGGCTTTAGCCAACGCTTGAACGAAACCAGATACATCTGTGGAATAGGCACTGACTTGATTTTCTTCAAAGATTAAAGTGTTAGCAGCGTTAATCCGCTTCACTAATGGATCTAAGGAATCTGAAACTAACAAAGCCTCTTCTTTCAGGGGCATTGTTAAAGATAATCCACGGAAGGTTTTGCGGTTTGCTGCTATAAATTTTGCTAGCTCGCCACCTTTTACTTCTACTGCGGTGTACTCCCAATCCCAACCTAGTACTTCGTACGCACAGTTGTGCAGAGTAGGTGAGAGTGAGTGCCCAATTGGGGAACCAAGTACAGCGGCTTTAATCACTTACTCCCCTTAAATAATCCGGCTTTGTAGTTACGAATAAATTCTGCTTTGAAGGTGAGAAACTCTGAATAGCTTTCGGTAAATTTGGTTTCTCCTGGGGATACCGTAACAAAGTAGAGCCAATTCCCGGGGGTAGGTTTAATAGTGGCCACTAATGCGGCTCCACCCGGGCTTCCAATCGGACCAGGCGGCAATCCCTTGTACTTATAGGTGTTGTATTTCGAGGCAATTTTGAGTTCTCGATTAGTTACCCGAATTTCCCCTCGGCTTTTATTCGCGTATAAAAGAGTTGAATCCATTTGCAATCGCATTCCGATTTTAAGCCGATTGTAGATAACCCTGGAAACTTTACCAAAATCTTCATCGGTAAAACCTTCAGCTTGAACGATAGATGCGATTGTTAGTAATTCTGCTGGCTTTAATTTCAATTCTTTTGCATACTCGTAAAAAGAAATATTCTTTAACTCTTGGGTAAATCTATCGAGTGCTCCTTGCAGTAATGTGGAAACTTCTTCATCCGGCAAAATCGTATAGTTGGCCGGAAATAGCAATCCCTCTAAGTTGTCAGTATCAAATCCAGTTGGCAGCTTTATGCTATTTAACGCTTTATCTACTTGTTCTGCAGTGAAACCGATTTTTACAAGATTGGCCTTGATCTCACTTAATCTGGCACCTTCGATGATTAAGAACTTCCCTTGTAACCTCTTCTTGTCTAGCAATTGTTCAATCGCTTCTTTGGCTGATAAATGGGTATTAACTAAATAGAGACCAGCAGAAATACTCTCAGCACGTTTATCGGCAGTAGCGGCTCGGAAAAAAATTACTGAAGTTTTTACTACGCCCTCTTTAGCTAAAATTCTACCTATCTCTACGCCTGAACTTCCGGCTGGGATGTTAACTTCAATTTCAGGTCCTGCAGTACCAACTGGAAAATCCAAATCTGGATGATTGTGATTCCAGAAAAGGATTCCACCAATCAAAACAATAAATGCTACTGAAATAGCAATGATCGCTTTTATATTCACCGCTTTTTTGCGAATGATTTTATTGCTTTCAATAATTTCACTCATTGGCGTCCAAATAACTTTGTAAGATATTTACTGCCGCTATTTGATCGATTACCGCTCTTCCCTCTTTTGCATTCCTACCACTGGCCCTCAACGCCTGATTCGCTAATGTTGTAGTAAACCTCTCATCAAAGGTAAGCACCGGAATCTCTGGGAGTTGTGCAGAGAGTTCGGCAATAAAATCGTTAACCAACTTTGCCGCATGACTAATTTCACCGTTTAGCGACCGAGGTAAACCAACAATGATTTCGACAATCTCCTCAGATTTACAGATGCTTTCTATTTCACTAATCAAACCCAAGCCAGATGGGATAGTGGAGTGCGGTGTAGCCAGGATGCCATCAGGATCGCAAATTGCGAGACCGATTCTGGTGCTTCCAAAATCAAGGCCTAACTTTCGCCCCTTTTTCATTATCGAACTCTACTTGACTCTAATTATGAGCAAGAAGGTGATCCTTGATCACTTTCAGGGCGTTTGGAACCGCAGTTGGATCAACTCCACCACCTTGTGCAAAGTCATCTTTACCGCCGCCTCCACCACCCAACGCTTTTGCTCCAGTACGTACTAACTCTCCTGCCTTAGCACCAGAGGTTCGGGCTGTTTCATCGCAGGCCACAACTAAAACTGGCTTACCTTCATTGTTGCTAATTAAAACCACAACCGCTCCAGCACCTAAATTATTTCTGATCTCAAGAGCCACTGTTCTTAAATCATCGCCAGAAACTCCATCAGAAAGTTGCGCTAATACAACTTTGTTTCCGCCAATTTTCTCGGCTTTCTCAGCTAATGGTTTCACTAAAGCAAGAGCCTCTTTACTTTTTGCTCCTGAAATTTCTTTTTCAATATTTTTCACTTTATCCAATAACGAACTTATTCGCTCCGGTAACTCTTCCGATCTAGTTGACTTAACCATATCTCCGACAATATTGAGAATTGCATGCTCTCTTGCATAGAACCGATACGCATCTACACCTACCAACGCCTCGACTCTTCGCACTCCGGCGCCAATTGATGATTCCCCAAGCAACTTAACAACTCCAAGTTGGCTCGAGCGCGCAACATGTGTGCCTCCGCATAACTCTTTTGCCCAATCCCCGACTGAAATCACGCGAACTTCGGAACCGTACTTTTCGCCAAACAAAGCCATGGCACCTATTGCTTTTGCTTCATCTTGGCTCATTACTTCGGCACTTACTTCCAAATCAGTTACCAGCAAGGAATTAACGCGGTCCTCAACTTCACTCATCGTGGCTTGCGAGACTGCTCCTACCGCTGAAAAATCAAATCTGAATCTTCCTGGCGCATTTTCGGATCCCGCTTGTGTCGCAGTCTCGCCTAACGCTTCGCGAAATGCCTTGTGCACCATATGTGTTGCGGTGTGCGCGCGAGAAATTCCTTCTCGTCGCTCGTTATCAATCTCAGCAAAACCGTTCTCGTTGACTAACGCTTCCCCACTAACAACTTTTCCTCTATGCAGAAATAAATTTGGAAGAGGTGTTTGCACGTCATCTATTTCAATTACAGCACCGTTGGCGGTACGAATAAATCCACTATCGGAAAGTTGGCCGCCACCTTCGGCATAAAAAGGAGTTCGATCTAACATGATCTCAACTTCGTCGCCGGCTTTAGCTGCAGTGACTGCTGCACCATCCACTAAAAGATATTTGATTTTGGATTCACTCTTGATCTGTGAATAGCCAATAAATTCTGTAATTCCAGATTGGTCAAGTGCAGATCGATAAATTGATAGATCAGCATGGCCCGATTTCTTAGCCCGCGCATCTGCCTTTGCACGATCGCGCTGTTCTTTCATTAATTTACGAAATGCATCCTCATCAACTGTTAAGCCTTGTTCTGATGCCATCTCTAAAGTTAAGTCGTATGGGAATCCATAAGTATCGTGCAGTTTGAAAGCATCAGAGCCGGATAGGGATTTTGCTCCACTTTTCTTAGTAGCACCTGCCGCAGAATCAAAAATCAACGTACCAGATTTCAATGTCTGTAAAAATGCGCTTTCTTCTCCGACTGCAATCTCTAAAATTCGCGCCTTATCGGTATTTAACTCTGGATACTGTGGTGACATCGCTGCAATCGCAGTTGTGATCAACTCATGAGTTGTTGGATCTCCTGAACCGAGTAATCTCATATTTCGAATTGTTCGGCGCATCATGCGGCGAAGTACGTAACCACGTCCTTCGTTGCCTGGAGTAACTCCGTCTCCAATTAACATCGCTGCAGTGCGTGCATGATCTGCAATCACACGAAGCGAAACATCTGAAGCGATTGATTTTCCATACTTAACATTTGCTAGAGCGCTTGCCTTATTCAGAATCAATCTAGTTGTATCAATTTCGTAGATATTTTCCACACCTTGCAGTAAAGCAGCAGTTCTTTCTAAACCTAAACCAGTATCAATGCTTTTCTTAGGTAAATCACCCAATATTGGAAAATCTGATTTTCCATTTCCAGAACCGCGTTCTGATTGCATGAATACCAAGTTCCAAATTTCCATATATCGGTTTTCATCTGCAATTGGGCCACCTTCAGCGCCATGTTCTGGACCACGATCAAAATAAATTTCTGAACATGGACCACAAGGACCAGGAACTCCCATTGACCAGAAATTATCATCCATATCTCTGCGTTGAATCCGCTCTTTCGGAACACCGATTTGCTTGTGCCAAATATCAGCAGCCTCATCGTCATCAAGATAAACAGTTACCCAAAGTCGTTCAGGATCAAATCCATATCCACCATCAGATTGTGAACGAGTTAACAACTCCCAAGCAAGAGTAATTGCACCCTCTTTAAAGTAATCACCAAAAGAAAAGTTTCCGCACATTTGGAAAAACGAAGCATGTCTGGTGGTTTTACCAACTTCATCAATATCTAAAGTTCGCACACATTTTTGTACAGATGTCGCCCTTTTGTATGGCGCAGGAATTTCACCTAGAAAATATGGCTTGAAAGGAACCATGCCCGCATTAACAAGTAATAAATTTGGGTCATCAGCAATCAAAGAAGCAGAGGGCACAACAGTGTGAGTTAAGCCAGCACGATTATCTTTTTCAAAGAAATCAAGCCAACGTTTACGTATCTCCGCTGAATCCACACCAAATCCGTTCTACTAATTAAGATTAATCGCGATTTTTGTTTCTAGCTTTTGCAATCCCCCATGCAACAGCAGCCATTTTGGCAGCCGGTCCACGAGAAAAGATTGAATCAGCAGCGGCGGTCAACCTAGTAGTAAAACCTTCAGCGCTTTTGGTGATGTGATCAATTCGCTCGAACTGTTTATTTGTAAGATTTACGGTTGTTGTAACCTCTTCAAGTAACGGAACCGTCTCCTGGCTAACATTTTTTATTGCAACGCCAGCCTCATCTAAAACTTTTCCAAATCTAATCACTGCATAAGCAATAGCAACCGCCACAACAGCTAAAGAAGAGGCAGCGATAATTGCTGCGATCCCGCCTGCACTCATCCCTTACCTCCCAAAATCTCACGAATCCGTTCCAGCGCTTTAGCTACTCTAGCTTCAGCTCCGTGGGCGGTTGGACGGTAATACTGCTTCCCGATCAACGGATCAGGTGCGTATTGCGCGGCAACCACTCCTTCTGGATAGTCATGAGGATACAGGTAATCCCCGCTGGCACCGAAAGGCGTGGCTCCATCGCGCAGCGGTGGCGGAACCAGCCCAATATTTCCACTGTTCACATCTTGGCGAGCCTCGGATATCGCAACATTTACCGCATTTGATTTAGGGGCTGTTGCGCAATACACAGTGGCATGTGCCAATAGCAACGCACCCTCTGGCATTCCCACTAGAGCCACGGCTTGCGCGGCTGAAGTTGCGACAAGCAAAGCGTTTGAATCGGCCATTCCAATATCTTCACTCGCAAAAATCATCAATCTTCGCGCCATGTATCTAGGGTCTTCACCTGCTTCAAGCATCCGAGCTAAGTAGTGAAGTGCTGCGTCTACATCAGAACCGCGCATACTTTTTATATACGCACTAATGACGTCATAATGTTGATCAACGTTGTAGAGCACGATCGCTTGAGAAACTGCTTTTGATAAATTATCAACGGTAATGAGACCGCCATCTTGACTAGCCCCTGCAGCGGCTTCTAGGTAAGTCAAAATTCTTCGTCCGTCACCGTTTGAAATCTTAATTAATTCAGATTTAGCATCTTCATCCATTGCAATCTTGTTATTGAGACCTTTTGGATCGGTTAATGCTCGATCAATTAATTTCTTAGCAGATTTATCGCTCAACGCATTTAGCGTAAGGACTAACGACCGTGACAGCAAAGGTGAAATAATAGAGAATGCCGGATTTTCAGTTGTTGCAGCAACAAGTGTTATCAATTTATCTTCAACCGCTGGAAGTAACGCATCCTGTTGCGCCTTGTTAAATCGATGGACTTCGTCGATGAAAAGTAAAGTCTGTACGCCTTTATGAGCTAATTGAAATTTTGCTGAATCGATTTCTTCCCGAACATCTTTTACTCCGGCATTGACTGCAGAGAGTTGTCTAAATCTGCGCCCTTTAGATAGCAGAAGCGCAAGGGAAGTTTTACCGACACCTGGAGGTCCGAACAAAATAATTGATGGCGGTGCTCCAGGTAATCCATCTAATAATCTTCTAAGTGGCGTGCCCTCGCTTATTAAGTGATCCTGTCCCAGTACTTCAGACAGATTATCCGGACGTAGCCGTGCTGCAAGTGGTGCATTTTCGGAAAGTTCAACACCTTGCGATGCGGAAAGATCTCCGCCTTCAGTGTCAAATGAAAATAGCTCCACGTTTGTGACACTCCTCTAAGGCTGGACTGGTTTCTCTGATTTCTCGGTCTTGTCTAGCTTCTCGGTCTTGTCTATTCCAGCTTCCTTACGTTGCGCCGAAGTAATTGGAGTTGGCGCGCCAGTTAATGGATCTCCTCCGCTGGCTGTCTTAGGGAAAGCAATAACTTCGCGAATTGATTCCACTCCGGCCATCAATGCACTTACTCGGTCAATACCGATTGCAATTCCGCCATGAGGTGGCGGTCCATAATTAAACGCATCTAAGAGGAATCCAAATTTAGATTGTGCTTCATCACGAGTTAGGCCGATTACATCAAATACTCGTTGTTGAATCTCGCGTTGATGAATACGAATTGATCCACCGCCGATTTCATTACCATTTAAAACAATGTCGTACGCATATGCCAATGCATTTGCAGGATCTTTATCAAATGTTGCCGAATACTCAGGTTTAGGACCAGTGAATGGATGATGAACCGCAGTCCAACCACCATCATCTGTTGGTTCAAACATTGGCGCATCGACAACCCACAGGAATTCCCACATTTGGTCTGGAATCAAGTCACACTTCTTTGCAATTTCTAGACGAGCAGCACCAAGTAACTTCTGAGATTCATCTCGATCTCCTGCTGCAAAGAAGATTGCATCTCCGGGATTGGCTCCAACCTTTTTCGCAATCCCCGCTCTTTCTTCCTCTGAAATATTTTTCGCAACTGGTCCCGTGACTTCACCTGCGGCATCGATCAAAATATATGCAAGACCTTTGGCTCCGCGAGCTTTAGCCCATTCTTGCCAACCATCTAATTCTCGTCGAGGAGTAGTTGCTCCTCCTGGCATAACAACCGCACCGACATATGGCGCCTTAAATACTCGGAATTCGGTGTTAGCGAAATAATCGGTAACTTCGACTAGTTCGTATTCGAATCTTAAATCTGGTTTGTCAGAACCAAATCTGCGCATTGCATCAAGAAATGTCATTCTTGGTATCGGGGTTGAAATTTCGATTCCAAGAACTTCTTTCCATAATTTCTTTAAAATTTTTTCAGTGAGAGTCAAAATATCTTCTTGATCTATGAAACTCATTTCAAC
>CAYZBP010000013.1:0-11958 GCA_964476715.1 uncultured Bifidobacterium sp.
CGGCTCAAGCCGTGCCTGCCCGGAGCACCGCGCAGTCAACAGATATAGAAAAGAGTCATCGAAGTGAAAATTCGTGGATCTCAATCAAAAAGATGGGCGATTGGCATTCTTGCCGGCGCAGTTGCGAGCTCTCTCGCTATTGCACCGTCACAAGCAAAGCCAGCTCGCGCTGAAGTTGGTGTTAGCGCAACTGAGATTGTGCTTGGCATGCAATTGCCACAAACAGGTACCGCTAGCCCGGGTTACAACAAAGTGGATGATGCGATGCGCGCCTACTTTGATTATGTAAATTCAAAAGGTGGAGTTAACGGCCGCAAAATCAAATTAGTAGTTAAGGATGACATCTACAAGGCCGGTTTAACTATCTCAACTGCATCTACCTTGATTAACAAAGATAAAGTCTTTGCAATGGTTGGAAGTGTTGGAACCCAGACCCATATCTCTGTTATTAAAGATATTAATCGTCGTGGAATCCCAGATCTATTTGTGAATAGTGGATATAGCGGATTTTATACCGACCCTAAAAAGTACCCAACATCTTTTGCTGGTCTTGGAACTTATGTTGTTGAGTCCAAAATCCAAGCAGAGTATTTGAAAGCTAATTTCGCCAAAGAACTTGCCGATGGCAAAGTTGGCGTTCTTTATCAGACCGATGATTTCGGCCGAAATGTACTCGCAGGATTTAAGCAACAAGGCGTAACTTTCCCAGCTGCAAATACGCAAAAATTTGTTGCAGGTAGCCAAGCTCTTGGTTTAACCACTCAAGTTAAGGCGCTTCAAGCTTCAGGTGTATCACTTGTGGTAATTGCTGCCGTTTCTAATGCAACTGCGATCACCATCGGCACAGCTGCACAGTTGGGATTCCGTCCTAAATGGATGGTAACTAGTGTCGGTTCAGATGCCACCACTTTCAAAACCATCCTCAAATCTCAAGGAACTGCTGATGCAGTTGCATCTGCGCTTTTGAATGGTGTTATCTCAGCATCACACGCACCATCACCTGGTGAAGATACCGATGAGTATGTAGTTGCATTTAAGAAAATCAATGATGAATTCAACGTTGGCCCAGACAAGACTTGGGATAACAACGTTCTACAAGGAATGAATATTGGTTACTTAACAACTGCAGCTCTTATGGGTGTTGGTAAGAATCTAACTCGAAAAGGCTTAATTGCATTTCTAGAGAGCAAGGGTTCAACTTTAGGTGGTGCCGCTTTCTCCCCACTTGGCTACTCATCAAAGACACACGAGGCGTACAACTCCTTCTGGATGGGTGCTTATGATGCAACTAGCGTCCTAAAACCAATTGGTGGAACTCGTGTTCTTTACACCACAGATTCTGCAGCTGGTCCAATAACCGTTTCAACATACAAGCGTCCAGCAATTGCTGCTGATGCGCTTCCAAAGGTAGGTTAATTATGAAGAGCACATTGAAGTTACGTTCATTTATTGCTGCATTTGGTAGCGCTGCATTGCTAGCAACAGGATTAGTTGTTGCAACTCCTGCGCACGCTGGAATCTGTACCAAAGATGAAACAACAGGGATCGAGACTTGCGTCTCCACTCTTAAAGATGGTGCGCAGTATAAATTCATGGTTCCAACAAAAAATTACAACGGAACTATGTTTTTCTGGAGCCACGGCTTCCGCCCTTCATATGATTATCCAGGGTACAAAGCACCTACAGCTGTACAGCAAATGAGCGTTGGAAATTCTGGCCCAACACCTAGAGCAGATTATGCAACTGAGTTGCTAGCAAAGGGTTACGGATTAGCTGCCTATGATCGTGCAACCAATGGCCTTCATGGTTGGAATACTGAAGAGTCAGTGCCCCTTCTGAAAGAGTTAGTTGATCTTTCAAAATTAATCGCTCCGACCACGAAGCGGAATGTTATCTGGGGATCATCAGGTGGTGCACCCGTAGTTAATATGTTCGCGGAGAAGTATCCAGAGCTAACTGATGCAGTTGGCTTAGTTGCACCAGTTGCAACAAATATCTCTCGCCAACTTCAAAGCGGTTGCGATATTTTCTACTTGCTAAGCATCTTCGCTGACCCAACTATTAAAGGTTGTGCCGCCCTGGGTGCTCCTGGTCTTGCAGGACATGGAGCTGCACTTGGTGAATTGGGTAAAGTTGTTGCTTTGCTGAATGCATGGAAGTTAAATCTTGGCCAGCCAGGATTGACTCAACCTGCGACAGTAGTTAAGGCTAACCCAGCATTTGGTGCAATCCCACAAAGATCAGCACTATTGCTGATCGGATTGTTAGCTGGAATTCCACAAAAGAGCGTGCACATGGATGGAGTCACAACTGGCGGAGCAGTAGCAGAACAGAGCATCAACGCAACTGTTGCCATTTTGGAAAACATTGGTGAAGCTGCTGCAACCGGAATTCTTGCCGGTCAAGCTGTAGCTGAAAAAATCGGTGGCCCTTTCTATGACAACACCAAAACCAATTTCACCGCATTGTTAGATGATGGTGATGCTGGTCGTTACAACCTTGGATTATCTGGTGATGATGGAATCAACGGCATGCTGGGAGTTTTGGCACAGATGCCAAGAGTTTCTGCACCTGCGGCAAATGTTGCAAAAGCAGCCGCATTGGATCCAATCAAGTACACATCAACAAAACCAACAGTTATTCTTCACAATGAAAATGACCGTTTGGTTTGGCCAGGTCAAGCCGCTGCCTATGTAGCAGAGCGAAATGCAAAGTTTGCACCAACTCTAGCTGCCTACGAATCAGCCCTTGCTGCTTACGAATCAGCAGTTGCTGCTCGTGACAAGAAAATCGCAACTGCCACATCTGCTGTTACAAAAGCTAAAACCGCTGCTGCTAAGAAAAAAGCTAGAGCTGCGCTGGCTTCAGCAAAAGCAAAAGCTGCACCAGTCGCACCGGTTGAGCCAAGTAGTAACGTAGTTGCACTTTATGCAATGGCACCTGTTGAGTACACAAAGTACACAGCAGCTGGATTGCCAGACCTTGCAGATATTGGCGCTTCATCTGGTGTCGGACATGAACAGTTCACCACGGCACAAGTAATTGCATTCGCAGAAATGTTAGATGCAGCTGCTTCAAGTGGAAAACTCAATATCACGCCGGAATCATTTGAAATCTTCGGCGCTGGTCTTGGGATAAATGGAGATTTGGATTACCTTCCAATCCCTCTAAAGTACTAGTCGTACTGAGTAAATAAATGCCGTAATGGGCGCTTACCTCGAAAGGGGTAGGCGCCCATTACTCTTTTGCATGTGAATCCAATTCAATCAGTTGAAATCGCAACTGAGGAGCAGATGCAGCAATTTGGGCTGAAGTTGGCGACTAATTTACAAATTGGAGATTTAATAATTTTGGAAGGCCCACTTGGGGCGGGAAAAACTCGGCTAGCTCAAAGCATCGGTAAAGGCTTGTTGGTTAAAAGTGAGATCACCTCTCCAACTTTTGTGATTGCAAAAAACTATTTAGGGCGAACTCCCTTTATTCACGCAGATGCATATCGATTATTGGATTCGCCAATCGGAGGATTGCAAGATCTCGATCTTGATACCGAGAATAGCGTCACGGTCGTTGAGTGGGGCAAGAATTTCGCAGAGCAATTAAATGATCAATATCTTTTAATTACTATTTCCATCATTGATGAACTCAGCCGCGAGTTAAAGGTAAGCGGCATTGGCGACAGATGGCAGGGCTTCAATTTATGAAGATCTCTCTTGTCATTGATACATCAACTCCGCGAACAATCGCAGCAATTGTTGCTGACGAGAAAGAAATTTGGTCAGGCTTCCACGATGGTGCAACATCTCACGGAGAAGCACTAGGTAAGTTAATCGACGAAGCAAAAAATCAAGCAACCTTCAAGTCAATCAATCAAGTAGTTGTTGGAATAGGTCCTGGACCATTTACTGGATTGCGAGTAGGTATTGCTTTTGCAAGAATATTTGCGATGGCTAGAGAGATTCCTTGTATCGGCGTTGTCTCACTTGATGCAATCGCAGGGTCAGGGAGTGCACTAGCTGAGATGGCCTCCGATTTCTATGTAATCACAGATGCGCGCCGCAAAGAGATTTATTGGGCTAAATATAAAAAAGATGGCGAACGTATAACTGAACCTGCCGTAGCAAAAATCGACCAAGTTGATTTCGAGAGTTTGCCAGTTATCGAATTTGGATTCCCAGATCCTTTAGCTTTGGTGAAATTAGCTACGCAATCCAATTCGATTCGCACTCAACCTTTATATTTACGAAAACCAGATGCAGTTTTGCCAAAGTTAGCTGAACTAAATTATCGCGCAATGAATAATTTTGATTTAGGCGCAGTTTTAGAGATTGAAAAAGAGTTATTTCCGGATCCCTGGAATCTGGCCCAATTCAAAGAAGAGTTGGCTGGGGTCCCGAAAACCCGAGCTTACTTTGTGGTTGAAATTGGCTCGACCCAAAAGGTTGTGGGTTTTGCCGGCCTTTACTGCCCTGGCGGTGGCGCAGATGCCGATATTCAAACCATCAGCGTTAGTGCGCAATATCAAGGTAATGGCATTGGCCAAGGGTTATTGGATCTTTTGATAAATGCGGCAATCGAGCGAAATGCGCCGGCAATTTTTCTAGAAGTTCGTGCCGAAAATGAACAAGCTCGCGCGTTGTATGCAAAAAATGGATTTACTCAAATATCAGTCCGAAAAGATTATTACCAAAACGCACAACCACGAAGTAAAAGAAGCGATGCAATTATTATGCAGAAAACTTTAGGTGCTGCTCATGAGTAAATCTTCAGCACCTTTAGTTTTAGGAATTGAATCATCATGCGATGAAACTGGTGTCGGAATAGTCCTGGGGCGAAAACTATTGGCAAATGAAATCGCATCAAGTGTTGCCGAACATGCCAGGTTCGGTGGAGTAGTTCCAGAGGTTGCTGCTCGCGCACATGTTGATGCGATTTTGCCAGCCATCGAACGCGCACTGACAACTGCGAAAGTAAAATTGTCAGATCTTGATGCAATTGCAGTAACAGCCGGTCCTGGATTGGCAGGTGCATTATTAGTTGGTGCGAGTGCTGCTAATGGTTTAGCGGCTGGACTTGGAATTCCACTTTATGGTGTTAATCATTTAGCAGCGCATGTGGCGGTTGAATACTTAGATACCGAGCAAGTAATTCCAGCAACTATTGCATTACTAGTAAGCGGGGGACATACATCAATCTTGAAAGTTGATGAGGTCACAAAAGATATTAATGTCATGGGCGCAACTATGGATGATGCTGCCGGTGAAGCTTTTGACAAAATTGCAAGATTATTAGGTTTGCCATTTCCTGGTGGTCCACAGTTAGATCGTTTGGCTACAACTGGGAATGCAACAGCAATTAATTTTCCAAGAGCGATGACTTTGTTTACTGATGAAACCGATCGATCAACAAAAGAGTTTAGTTTTTCTTTTTCAGGATTAAAAAGTGCAGTTGCGCGGCACATCGAATTAGCGGTAAAAAACTCTGGCCCTTTGTCGCAAAGTGCACGTGCTGATATCGCGGCCTCATTTCAAGAAGCGGTTGTAGATGTGCTTTTGAGTAAGGCAGTTCTAGCGGCCAAGCGCGAAGGTATTGAGCACCTCTTAATCGCAGGCGGAGTGGCTGCTAATTCGCGGCTGCGGGCATTGGCGACAGAGCGCACCAAGGCGGCTTTCCTTAAATTGGCGATCCCGAGCCCTGGCCTGTGTACCGACAATGGAGCGATGGTTGCTGCCCTTGGCTCACTTGCGATTGCGGCCGGACGCCCGCCCAGCGCAGCGGGGCTGGCTGTGGACCCCGGTGCGCCAGTGGAACAGGTGCTCTTCCCCTAGATACTTGAGTTTCCCCTATCCAAATTCTTCAAATTGACCGTCCCAACCCAACCCTTTACCCTTGGCGTTAGCACTCTCACCCTGACACTGCTAACCCGCCAGATCTTTGAATTTGGCGATACCAGCAGCTGAAGGTGGGCGGTGGATCGAAGCAGGTACAGAGAATTAACGAAGCAAAGCAACGAAATAAATCAGGGAAACAAATTAGCGAAGGAGCCGGGAATGTCGGTATCAATTAAGCCACTAGAAGATCGCATCGTTGTTAAAGCCAGCGAAGCAGAGACAACAACCGCATCAGGTCTGGTAATTCCAGATACTGCAAAAGAAAAGCCACAAGAGGGAACTGTTATTGCAGTTGGACCAGGACGATTTGATGATGGCGTTCGTGTTCCAATGGATGTAAAAGTTGGCGACAATGTTATTTACAGCAAGTACGGCGGAACTGAAGTTAAGTACAACGGTGAGGAATACCTCGTGCTATCTGCACGCGACGTACTCGCCATTCTTGAAAAGTAGGCGTACCTAGATGTCAAAACTTTTACAGTTTGATGAAGAAGCTCGTCGTGCGATGGAGCGTGGCGTAAATGCGCTCGCCGATGTCGTAAAAGTAACACTCGGACCTAAGGGCCGAAATGTTGTTATCGACAAGAAATATGGAAACCCAACTGTCACCAACGATGGTGTCACAATTGCTAAAGAGGTTGAACTCTCTGATGCAGCTGAAAACATGGGTGCCCAACTTGTTAAAGAGGTAGCAACCAAAACTAACGATGTCGCTGGAGATGGAACAACCACAGCAACTGTTCTTGCACAAGCAATGGTTCGCGAGGGATTACGTAACCTCGCTGCTGGCGCACAGCCAATGGGACTTAAAGCTGGAATCGAAGCAGCAATTGTTGCAATTACAAAGAAGTTGCATGAAAACGCAACTCCAGTAATCGACAAAGCTCAGATTGCAGATGTTGCAACCATTTCAGCGCAAGATGTTGCAATTGGAAATCTAATTGCTGATGCAATGGATAAAGTTGGCAAAGATGGAGTTATCACCGTCGAAGAGTCCTCAACCACCAACCTTGAGTTGGAATTCACTGAGGGAATGCAATTCGATAAGGGATATATCTCTCCATACTTCGTAACTGATGCCGAGCGCATGGAATCCGTTTTGGAAGATGCTTACATTTTGGTATCAGGTACCAAGATCTCTGCACTAAATGAATTGCTTCCACTTCTTGAGAAAGTTGTTAACTCAGGAAAGCAACTTTTGATTATCGCTGAAGATGTCGAAGGTGAAGCCCTTTCAACATTGGTAGTTAACCGCATGCGCGGAACTTTCACCTCTGTTGCAGTTAAAGCACCTGGTTTCGGAGATCGCCGCAAAGCAATGTTGCAAGATATTGCAGTACTAACTGGCGCAACCGTTATTACTCCAGATGTTGGATTGAAACTTGATCAAATCGACTTAACGCTTCTTGGTCGTGCACGTCGCATTGTGGTTACTAAAGATGCAACCACCATCGTTGATGGAGCCGGTAACAAAGCAGATGTTGATGGACGCGTTAGCGAAATCCGTAAGGAGATCGAACGTTCTGACTCTGATTGGGATCGCGAGAAGTTGCAAGAGCGTCTTGCCAAACTTGCTGGTGGAGTTTGTGTAATTAAAGTTGGCGCTTATACCGAAGTTGAATTAAAGGAAAAGAAGCACCGTCTCGAAGATGCAATCTCCGCAACTCGTGCAGCAGTTGAAGAAGGAATCGTTGTAGGTGGAGGAGCAGCACTTGTTCACGCTGCTGATGCACTTGAAGGCGATCTTGGATTAACTGGTGACGCAGCTGTTGGTGTGCGTTTAGTACGTAAAGCCTGCGATGAGCCACTTCGTTGGATCGCTGAGAACGCTGGACTTGAAGGTTATGTAGTTGTAGCTAAAGTTCGCGAACTTGGTAAGAACGAAGGCTTTAATGCAGCAACTGACGTATATGGCGATTTGGTAAAAGATGGCGTAATTGATCCAGTTAAGGTGACGCGCTCTGCGCTTGCTAATGCTGCATCGATTGCCGCGATGTTTATCACTACTGAAGTTCTTGTATACGAAAAGAAAGAAGAAGAAGAAAATAATGGAGCAAGCACCGGACATTCACATGGCGCTGGTGGTCACTCGCATTAATTATTAAATAAAAAAGACCGGCGCTAGATTTTAATTAATCTGCACCGGTCTTTTTTATGTTGTTAAGGGGTTATGCAACATCTCCGCGACGGCCTTCACGAGTGAGAATTACTTCTCTCTCATCTTCAGATAACCCGCCCCAAATTCCATAAGGCTCTTGCACTGAGAGTGCATGGGTGCGGCATTGCAAGAGAACTGGACAGGTTCCACAAATTGATTTAGCTTCACTGATTCGCGCACGTCGACTTGGTCCACGCTCGCCTTCCGGATGGAAAAACATCTCAGGCGGGAAGCTGCGACAGGCGCCATTACTCTGCCAGTCCCAATTATCTGCAATTGGAAGTGGAAGTCTGGATACCTCAGCCATGAGCTGTCCTTCCCTACTATCTGTAGCCGTATGGTCTGATTATGAGAAACCGCGCCATAGGTTGTTCAACTAACTATAGGCTTTATTTTCGAGTTGGCAAATACCCTTACGTGGGGGAGGCTTAGACATATGCATGATGAGAGCCAAATCACCGTAGGTGAGCTAGCCCGCCGCTTGGGGATCGCCCCTGCCACCTTGCGAACCTGGGATCGCCGGTACGGCCTTGGGCCTTCGGGCCATGAAATTGGCGCTCACCGCAGGTATGACACCGTTGATGTAGCCCGAATTTCGGTTATGCGCCGATTGGTGATTTCTGGAGTTTCGCCAAAAGAGGCGGCTTTGATCGCCGTCGATGCTGACATCAATGAGGCTGAGAATCTACCGATAGTTAAATTTGAAGAACGTGCTGAAGTTATCAATGCAATTTTAAAAGCGTTAGAAAGTTTAGATGTTGCATTTGTAAATGAAATTATCCGCCGTGAAATTTTGGCCAAGGGCGTAACCAGAACCTGGGTTGAGATTTTGGCTCCTACCCTGATTAAAGTTGGTGAAGAATGGTCGCGAACCGGACTTGGGATCAGCAATGAACATTTACTTACAGAGGTTTTAACAAAAATATTGCGTGAGGCATCAGAGGAAATCGAAAACCCAATTAATCCAAAACCAATTGTTTTAGCTTCTATTGGCGAAGAACTTCATTGCCTTGCACTGCATGCACTTTTGGCTGCATTGGCAGAGCGAAACATTCAAGCGCACTTTTTCGGAGCGCGAACTCCAGTTGATTCACTTGTGGAGGTAGTCCGCAAGATTGCCCCACCGGTACTTTTCGTTTGGGCACAGTTATCCGAAAACGCTGATTATTCAATTGCCACAGCTTTGCCAGTGGGTAGACCGTCTACCCGTTTACTTTTAGGTGGCCCAGGCTGGGATGTAGAACGCTGTGCTGGTGCAACTTTTGTCACGGGACTTCCTGAAGCTTGCGAAATGGTTTCTAGCACCTTGGGATTGGCGGTTTAGGTTCGTCGAGGGCACTGCCTTTGATCAGTAGGATTCGTTTTAGCCAGAGGCAATTAATTGAACGGGGGTTGCGATGAGAGATTTCGAGAAAGTCGCAATGCTCGGACTGACATTTGATGATGTCCTGCTATTGCCCGATGAGTCACAAGTTGTTCCCAGCGAGGTAGATACCGCTACTAACTTGACTTCAAAACATCGACTTAAAGTTCCAATTATTTCTTCCGCAATGGACACAGTTACCGAATCTGAAATGGCGATTGCGATGTCGCGCGCTGGCGGAGTTGGAATCATCCATCGCAACCTTTCAATTGAAGACCAAGTTGTTCAAGCTAAGCGAGCCAAATCAGAAGGCGCAACTCATGTTGGTGCTGCTGTTGGTGTTGGCGATGATGGATATGCCCGTGCACTTGCACTTATTGAGGTTGGTGTAGATTTTCTAGTAGTTGATACCGCACATGGTCATCACCAAGGTGTTCTGAATGCAATCGAAAAAATTAAAAAGTTTTCTTCGTCTCAACAAGTAATTGGTGGGAATGTTGCAACACGTGCTGGCGCCCAAGCACTGATTAATGCCGGAGCAGATGCAGTGAAAGTAGGAGTTGGTCCAGGATCTATTTGCACAACTCGAGTTGTTGCAGGTGTTGGAGTTCCACAAATTTCAGCAATTATGGAAGCGTACAAAGCATGTAGCCCGGCTGGCATTCCATTAATTGCAGATGGTGGATTGCAATACTCCGGAGATATCGTCAAAGCAATTGTTGCAGGGGCTGATGTAGTAATGATCGGTTCATTGTTAGCAGGATGTACCGAATCACCAGGTGAATTAATTGAAGAAGATGGAAAGAAATTTAAGGCTTATCGCGGAATGGGATCTCTTGGTGCGATGCAATCTCGTGGTGCGACACCTTCATATTCAAAAGATCGTTACATGCAAGATGACATTTTATCTGAAGACAAATTAGTTCCTGAAGGTATTGAAGGTCGAGTGCGTTTTAGTGGAGATGTTGCAGCAGTGATTCATCAATTAGTTGGTGGATTGCGTTCCGGCATGGGTTATGCGGGAGCGCCAGACATTGCGCATTTACAAAAAAATGGACGGTTTGTACAAATTACTTCAGCAGGTTTAAAGGAATCACATCCGCATGACATTGACATGACAGTAGCCGCACCAAATTATTCGAAATAATCGAGACAGGTAGGGAAATGATATGAGCGAGATCGAGTTAGCACCTGGCAAGCGTGCAAGACAGGCTTATTCATTTAGCGACATTGCAATTGTGCCAAGTCGTCGCACCCGTGACCCAGAAAATGTTTCCACCGCATGGCAGATTGATGCTTACAAATTTGATATTCCAATGATGGCAGCTCCAATGGATTCAGTTGTTTCTCCAGAAACTGCGATTGAGATCGGCAAATTAGGCGGCATTGGCGTCCTTAATTTAGAAGGACTTTGGACTCGTTATGAGAATCCTCGAATTCCACTTGGTGAAATTGCATCAGTTCCAGATCATCAAGCAACTCGGCGAATGCAAGAGTTATATCAAGAGCCAATAAAGCCAGAATTAATTAAAGAGCGTATTGCGCAAATACGTGAAGCCGGAGTTACTGTCGCCGCCGCACTTTCACCAGCACGTACTGCAGCACTAGCAAAAGTTGTTATCGATGCAGGCGTAGATTTATTCGTAATTCGTGGAACCACAGTAAGTGCCGAACATGTTTCAACTGGCGACCATGCACTGAACTTGAAGAAATTTATTTACGAATTAGATGTCCCAGTAATAGTTGGAGGATGTGCAACCGCATCTGGAGCACTTCACTTAATGCGTGCCGGAGCAGCAGGTGTATTGGTTGGTTTCGGTGGGGGAGCAGCACACACCACTCGCCAAGTTCTTGGAATTGCTGTCCCAATGGCAACAGCAGTTGCTGAAGTTGCTTCGGCCCGCCGTGAATACTTAGATGAATCAGGTGGACGTTATGTTCATGTCATTGCAGATGGTTCAGTAACTCGAAGTGGTGACATTGCAAAGGCAATTGCATGCGGTGCAGATGCAGTAATGATGGGATCACCACTTGCTAAAGCAGTTGAAGCACCAGGCAAAGGTTGGCACTGGGGCAGCGAAGCAAGTCACAACTCACTTCCACGTGGTGAGCGAGTACATGTTGGCACTGTCGGCACGCTTGCAGAAATTTTTAATGGCCCATCGCACACTGCTGATGGATCTATGAATTTAGTTGGATCATTACGTCGTGCAATTTCAACAAGTGGTTATTCAGATGTAAAAGAATTTCAACGGGTTGAGGTGGTTATCCATCGCGCGTGATTTAGTTCTTGTTGTTGATTTTGGAGCGCAATACGCACAATTAATTGCTCGTCGCGTGCGCGAAGTAAATGTTTATAGCGAGATAGTTCCTTCAACAATAACTGTCGCTCAGATCGTTGCGTTAAATCCAAAAGCAATAATTCTCTCTGGCGGACCTTCAAGTGTTTATGCTCCTGATGCCCCAAAATTAGATCCAGCACTTTTTGAAACTGGTATTCCAATCTTTGGTATTTGTTATGGCTTTCAAATTATTGCTGCAGCACTCGG
>CAYZBP010000013.1:11968-12082 GCA_964476715.1 uncultured Bifidobacterium sp.
TGGACCTTCAAGTGTTTATGCCCAAGATGCTCCAAAATTAGATTCAGCACTTTTTGATGCGGGGATTCCAATCTTTGGTATTTGTTATGGCTTTCAAGTCATGGCTGCAGCACT
>CAYZBP010000014.1:0-11940 GCA_964476715.1 uncultured Bifidobacterium sp.
AATGTTCGTAATAGCATCAAAGTATCTGTGCCATTTAGGATCAATTAGTTTACTTCTAAAGATTTCAAACTTAGATTTATAAACACCATCTTTACCTTCATAACCACCTTTTAAGATTAGGTTACCTTTTTTAGGATCGGTACCAGACCAAACTTGACTTAAAACATAAGCATATTTTGATGCTGTGTGAAAATCAGGTGATGATAAATCTACTTTAAAATCAGTTGCAAATATTTCACTCTGAAACTGCTCAAATAGTGATCAATGAGATCGGCGCAGAAGAGGAAGCCGGCTCCCCCGATGAAATTGCATCACGCGCCAGAGCAAAAGGTGCAGTGAATGAAGTAAATCAAACATTATCCAAGTTATTAAAGTTAACGCCAGATAGCGTCCTTTGGTTTGAGCCAACTTACAAGACTTTGCAACTTGCACCACTTACAGTCGCGACCCTGCTGAGAGATAATCTCTTAAAGAAAACTCCAGTTATCGCTACTTCAGCAACATTAACCTTTGGAAAAAGCTTTGACAGTATCGCCAAGAGTATTGGCTTCACAGTTGGAGATGAAAGTGAAGTTGAAATCAAAGATAATGAAATAGATCCCGGCAATCTCCAAATGCTTGATGTGGGTTCGCCTTTTGATTTTGCTAATCAAGGAATGCTTTACCTTCCTCGTGGTTTGCCAGAACCTTCCAGAGAAGCAGTCAGTATTGATGCATTTGTGGAACTAGGTGAATTGATTAAAGCGGCCGGCGGGCGAACATTGGCACTTTTCTCTTCTTGGAGAGCATTGGAAAGTGCGCAAGAGTATTTACATAAAGCTTTGCATGATTTGCCAATTAAAATTATTTCTCAAAAACGCGGTGATGCAGTTGGGCCACTAGTTGAGAAATTTGCCGCAGATGAGACCTCGATTTTGCTAGGAACAATTTCATTATGGCAAGGCGTGGATGTGCCAGGTAGATCTTGTATTTTGGTTGCCATCGATCGCATTCCATTCCCCCGCCCTGATGAACCGGTTATGGCAGCTCGTGCTGCACAGGTAGACAGCACTGGAGGAAGTGGATTTATGCAAGTTTCACTCCCCCGTGCCGCGCTGTTGCTGGCACAAGGAACTGGTCGGTTAATTCGCGGCGTTGATGATCGTGGTGTTGTCGCAATTCTAGATTCTCGAATTACGACCAAGCGCTATGGCTCAATGTTGTTAAATACGATGCCGCCACTTTGGCGCACATCTGATGGCGAAGTGGTTCGTGAATCTCTACGCCGATTGGCTCAGGATTTAACTGACTCGTAAATGGGCAGGTTTTAGTAAGATTTCCAAATGGGTTCGAATAACAAACTCCCCAAAATTTTGGCAATCCAAAATGGCAAACAAGACCCTCCACACTTAGTAGGTCAGTGGCTTGAAGAAATTGGATTTGAAATCCAAGTGATAACGGCCTTTAGTGGTGCAGAAGTTCCCGATGTCGTGCCACCTGGAATTTGCGCAGTAATCCCGATGGGCGGCTCAATGAGTGCAACCGATGACGAAGTTGCCCCATGGTTACCTGCGGAAAGAGCGTTATTAGCCGATGCCATCCAACGAGATATTCCAATATTTGCTATCTGCCTAGGAGCACAGTTATTGGCTGCGGCAACTGATGGTGAAGTTACTCGTGCAGAAAATGGTGAAATTGGTTTGCACTCAATAACTTTCAATGAAATTGCCAAACATGACCCAGTATTTGAATCTGCCACAAAACTATTTCCCGTCCCTGTCACCCAGTGGCATGAAGATCTTGTTTCAAAATTACCAAGTACGGCAACTGTTCTTGCCTCATCTGAACTTTGTCTAAACCAGGTTTATCGAATCGGTGCAAATACTTATGCCGTTCAATTCCACCCTGAAGTTGATGGTGATTTAGTTCATGAGTGGGAAATCCACGCAGACAACGCTTTCAAGAGTTCTGGACGCTCTGATGTATCCACAGAGATACATGACGCTGAAGATGCTTTAGTGGCAACTTGGAAACCAGTCCTTCAAAAATGGGGCGAGCAAGTTTTAGCGCAGCTGAATTAAATCCACTAAGTTGGCAAGTGCTTTTGAAACTGTTTCAAACCCATCATGCGGCGCAAGCTCATCGGTTAAGAAAGTATCGGCTCGCGTTTCCATCATTACCGAAGTAATTTTTGATTCCTTTTCATAAAAAGAAAGAGGGACATAAGTTCCCGAATATGGCTGGTTTAGGTAGTTCTCTCCAATAATCGAAAACGCTGATTGTGCTGCCTCAATTAACCATTCAGGAGTATGAAAAGAATCTGCGCCGATACATATTGGTGGGCGCATTTGGCCATGGTTAATCGCGTTTGGATGCTGATTTACTCGATAAGAATGCACATCAACCAGAGTTACTTCTCCCAAAGCGGCGAATCTTTGCGCCACCAAATCACTTAATGATTCAGAGTAAGGATAGAAATAAGCATCAAGCAATTGTTTTTCCGCTACTGGATCTGGTTTGCGCAACTGTGTGCCGATTGAGGTCTTTTGGTAAACCGCACCCATTCCAACCGCATTCATCGCTTCTCGTTCATCTGGGAAACGCTCTGGATCAATTACCAATCGTGAAAATCTATTTATAAATAACCAAGGCTTTTTCCCACTTATCTCAGTGGCTTTTAAGGCGACTGCTTCAGTTAAAGTGTCCGTCATCTCATCTAATTCGGCTTTTAACTCTTGATCTGAAAGCAAAATACTTTTACGTATCTCATGGGGAATGAAGGTTGCCGAGTGCGGCACATGCAAAATAACTTTCGATTCCGAGTCCCCGCTAATAATTTCAAAATTTTGCAACGACATCCTTAAAGCCGGCCAGCTTCATGCACGCGCTTGAGAAAATCACGAGTTCTCTTGTCTTTTGGCTCTTCAATAATTTGTGCTGCACTTCCGCGCTCAACGATCTGTCCGGCTTCTAAATAACAAACTTCATCTGCTACTTGCTTGGCAAATCCCATTTCGTGGGTGGCTAAAACCATAGTCATGCCATCATTCTTCAAATCTCGCACTGTACTTAAAACCTCATTCACCAGCACCGGGTCAAGAGCTGAGGTGATCTCATCTAGTAATAGCAAACGAGGTCGTAAAGCAATTGACCTAATGATTGCGACTCTCTGTTGTTGTCCACCACTTAAACGATCTGGGTATTGATCAGCCTTTTCTTTTAGGCCAAATCGAACTAGCAATTCATCGGCTCGAGCGTTGGCTTCATCTTTAGAAAGTCCATGTACTTGAATTGGAGCCAAAGTGATATTTTGTCTGACGGTCATGTGTGGGAAGAGATTGAACGCCTGAAAGACCATTCCTAATTTGCGGCGAACTTGATCACTTTTTACTGTTGGATCGGTTATATCTTCACCATCTAATTTAATTACTCCATCATCGATACCGTCTAACAGATTGATGCAGCGAAGTAAGGTGGATTTACCTGATCCTGAAGCACCAATAAAAACTGTTGCCGTATGAACCGGCACGCTTAGTGAAATATCTTGCAAAACAACTTCATCACCAAAAGATTTACGCAAATTGTTAATTTCAAGTACTGGGGTACTCATGCTAAGCCCTGAGCATTCTGTTTTTCGATTGAACGTCTAATAGTCCGATCGGTAAACCTTGTCAGCGGAATTGTGATCAAAAGAAAAATGATTGCTGCCATTACATATGGGGTGTAGTTAAAACTTCGACTGCTCGCGATTTGAGCTGCTCGAATCGCATCTGTCACGCCAAGAATTGAAACTAATCCAGTATCTTTAATAAGTGAGACTAAATCATTTAATAGTGGTGGTGTTACCCGGCGAAGTGCTTGAGGTAAAACAACAAATCTAAGTGTTTGAAAATGAGATAATCCCAGTGACCTAGCCGCTGCCCTTTGACTTGGGTGCACGGTTAAAATTCCACTTCGCAAAACTTCAGCGACATATGCCGAATAGGTAATGATTACTGCAACGGTTCCTAAAATTAAGACATTGTTTGTTAACCCATTTATACGGAGGGCCGGAATTCCAAATCCCACTAGAAGAATCACCAAAAGCATTGGGATGCCACGGAAAATATCTACATAAGCAGTGGCTAGAATTCTAAAAGGTAGCAGCGCTGGTGACCTAGAAGTTCTAGTAAGTGCAATGATCATTCCGACTATCGCCACACAGGTTGACGCAATCACAGTTAGCAATACATTTGTGCTAAATCCTAAAATTATTTTGGGCAATACTTCAACGCCATACGCCCAAGCAAAAAACGTATCTGTCAATGACTTCCAGCCCGGCGATGTCACTAACAAAGTGATGAGAGTGCCTAAAACTACTACGGTAGAGAAAATTGCAATAAGAGTGTTTCGTTGATTTTGTTTTTTCCGGACTTTTCTTCGCGCAATTTCAAGAGTGCTTGGTTCCCAATTATTTGAAAAATCAGAAGCGCGACCCCCGTTATCGGAGACCGCGCCCTGCTCTGATGTACTCATATCTATTCTTAAACAGCTACTACTTTAGAACCGGTGCTCCGGCTCCAACTGTTAGCCATTTCTCTTCAATCGCTTTCAATTCACCACTATCGCGAATTGCATCAACAGCGCCAGTAACACATGCGGTTATTGCGCTGTCTTTTGCCAAAAGCAATCCGGCGCCAGCATCATTTGAATCGCTGTTTTCGATCTGTCCAACGATGATGCCATTTGGCACTTCTACTGCTGAAAGATAGAAAGCGGTAGGCAGATCTACAACAAGCCCATCGATCTGACCATTCTTTAATGCAGCAACTGCAGCGGCATTGTCATTGAATACCTGTGCTTTTAGGCCAAGTTGCTTTTCAATTGCATCTAATGAAGTTGAGGCGACTGCTGCACCAAGTTTTGCATCTTTCAAACCAGCGATAGATGTTACGCCATCAATTTTGCTTCCCTTGAAAGAAACAATTGATTGATTTGATTTGTAGTATGGGCTTGAGAAGTCAACAACTTTGGCACGTTCTTCGGTAATTGAATATTGCTGAATGTTGAAATCAAATGTTTTTGGTCCAGGTGCAATTGCTGAATCAAAAGTGGTGCGAACCCAATTGACTTTCGAATTGTCATAACCCAATTGTTTAGCAACGGCGTAAGCCACTGCTGCTTCAAATCCTTCGCCAGCTTCTGGCTTGTCATTTAATACCCAAGGCTCATAAGCAGGCTCACCGGTTGCAATTGTTAATGTTCCTGGAGTTACTGTTGCCAATGAATCTGGGGTGCAATCAGCTGCTGCTGAAGTTTCAACAGGTGCTTCTTCACTTGCTGAAGAACAAGCACTTAGTGTCAACGCCAAAACTGCTGCTGCTGAAATAGCGGTAATTTTTCTGAGTTTCATTCCATACCCTTTCGGTTTTCATAACCGCCCGTGTGACGTTTATGGACCGGACCTCGGCGTATTAGAGGGAAGTTGCCTTAGTCCGCGCTTGCCATCTCTGGCCAGGTCCTCACCCGGAGCACCCCACCGCGGTGGAGGGTTGCCGTTCAGCTAGCCGGGGCTTAATGCTGACACTCATGACCTAGAGGAAAATCTAGCAGAGAAATTACATAGAATGCGACCTGTGAGTTCACCAGCGGGTCAGCGGAAAATTTTATTCCTAAACCCAAAAGACAATATTGCAGTCTGCTTAGCAGAGATCGATGCTGGTGAGAAAATTTCTCAAGATGGCCGCGAAGTAACTGCAGTTGAGGCTATTCCCCGCGGGCACAAAATTGCTACGGCTGATATTGCCAAAGGTGATGGCATCATTAAATATGGCGAACGCATGGGTCACGCAACGAAAAGTATTGCAACTGGTTCGCATGTACATACCCATAATGTTTTAGGCGATCGTCTATCAACGGAAAACGCATGAGCCTTCCCGAGATTTGGGGATTCAAACATGATGGTCGTGGCGTCGGAATTCGCCATCACCAATTGATTTTGCCATCAGTGGTTTGTTCAACTGTAGTTTCGCGTCGAATCGCACAAGAAGTAGGCGGCATAACTTTTGCCCATCAGCATGGTTGCGCAATTATCGGAGTAGATGTTTCAGGCATTGATGACTTCTTTATCGCACTCGCTTCACATCCAAATGTGGGTTCAGTTCTTGTCGTTGGATTGGGTTGTGAAACAACTCAAGGAAATGAGTTGACTGAGAAAATAACCAAGTTAACAAAATCCACTGAGTACCTAGTGATTCAAGAAAGTGGTGGCGTCGAAGGAACTGTTGCAAACGGAGCCGCCGCCGCTCGTGAACTCGCACTAACTTATAGCCACTTTCCATACCCACTTGAAGAGTTGGTCGTTGGCATTGAATTGTCTCGTGATGTTGAAATTGAACCATTACTCACGGAATTGACTCACACTGGAATTAAATATGTAATTATTAGTGAAGCCGGTGGTTCCGCTAAACATTTCTCAATGTTGATGTCCCAAAAAGTACATCTAATAATCTCTTTCCCAGATGGAAATCAACCACCATCAGGTTTCCCATTAATTCCAGTTTTAAATGTGGCGAGCAACAGCCCACTTCACCAAGCGATTTCCACTGAGTTTGATCTTCAATCTGATGCAACAGCAAAAGATATGCTGGACAAGATAATTTCAACTGCTGATCACACAAAAACAATTAGTGAACAAAATCAATCTGGTGAAATCTTGGTGCCACGATTGGTGCGTAGCGTCTAATGAGTAATTCAACTTCTCCCCTACTTGGATATCCTCGTCCTGATGGCAGATGGGGATTTAGAAACCACATTTTAATTTTGCCACTTCACCAAGCCCTCTCAACTGCTGCTCGGGATATCGCCGAAGCAACACCTGGCGCCGTAGCGATTAGTCACGACTGGTCAGGTGAAATCGATAAAGATTTTGAGCGAATCACAAAAACTTTTGCTGGCTTTGCTGGAAACCCAAACATTTTCACAACTGTTGCCTTGACTATTGGAACAGAAGTCGAAACCGGAATTATTGAGCGCGCTAGAAAATTCAGCCCTACTCCCCTTGTTGAAATTAAATTATCTGATGCTGGATCAATGTTTAAGTTAGTAACCAATGCACTGGAAAAAGCCACTGAATTGGCAGAGCAAGCTGCAGCCGAACCTAGAACCCCTGCTCCATGGAGTTCAGTTGTTCTCGGACTTGAATGCGGTGGATCTGATGCGTACTCCGGTATCACTGCAAACCCGGCACTCGGTGTTGCCAGCGATCGACTCGTTGAATTTGGCGCCACATCAATCTTGGCTGAAACCATGGAAATTCTTGGAGCAGAGCACCTTTTAGCTGCCCGGGCTTTAGATCCAAAAGTTGGTGCTCAAATAATTGAAGTTGTTGCAAGATATGAGCGTTCAATTAATTATGAAGGTATCGATATCCGTGGAGCGCAACCATCTCGTGGAAATATTGAAGGTGGATTATCTACTTTGGAAGAAAAATCCTTAGGCGCTGCCAAGAAAGCTGGTAACGCACCATTTACTGGAGTGCTCGAATATGCCGATCGCCCAACTGCGCCAGGTTTGTACTTTATGGATACTCCCGGCCATGACATTGAGCAGCTAACTGGTTTTGCTGCCGCTGATGTGAATATCACTGTATTTACTACCGGTCGCGGAACTCCAACTGGATCAGCCGTTATCCCAACAATTAAGGTCGCCACAAATAGTGAAATGGGTCTAGTACTCACAGATCTAATCGATATCAACGCTGGAACAATTTCAGATGGTACGCAAACTCTTGAAGAAGTTGGTCAGATTATTTTTGATGAGATAGTGAAAGTTGCTAATGGGCAATTAACTAAAGCCGAAATAGGAAAGCACCATGAATTCAATCTTTCCAGGTTATACGGATCAACTCTTTAAGATTTGAAGTACTTCCCTAACTGGCTTCACTCTCAACTTTTCCAACCAATTTGCAATCTGCGGAAATAATTGAGGATTTACTTTTGTCGCGAGGCCTTCAAAGCTCAAGGTATTGGTGACACTTTGCAAAGCATCTGGGTTGCGAACTAATTTTTGCAATGAATCCGCTAGTGGATCATTTACCTTCTCGTTTACTTCCAAAAATCTCAACCATGCCGCAATTATTAAAGTGATGTGATCCGTACCTAATCCTAATTTGACTAGGTCATTTGTTGAAGCAAAAATTCTTTGCGGTAACTTTTGAGAGCCATCCATCGCTATTTGTAGGCTCTTATGCAAGAGCGCATAGTTACTAACTCGCTTCCGAATAACTCTTGCATATTCAAGCGGATCAAGGTCGGCAGGTGCAACAAATGACCGACCGGCTTCCTTCTCTTGAAAATTCTTGATGAAATCACCAATTACTGGATCAACTACTCCCTCGGCTACATATTCGATGCCAGCTAATTGACAGATATATGCCAGCGCTGAATGAGCACCATTAAAGACACGAATTTTCATCGCTTCATAAGGAGCGACTTTCTCAACAAACCTTGCTCCAACAGGTGCCAAGTACTCACTTACTGGGTCATTTTCAATTACCCATTCCAGATAAGGCTCTGCAGTAATTAGCGACCGATCTTCATAGCCATAACTTTGATAAAACTCATCTATTGAATCCTGCGTAATCGCGGGAACTGCGCGATCTACCATTGAATTTGGAAATCTAATCTCTGATTTTAACCAATTCAAGAAATCAGTAGAACGGTTTTGCCTGTTGGCTAAATCAAGTACAACGGCGCGAGTGATATCCCCATTTGTTGGCAAGTTATCGCAAGAGATTACAGCGACTCCCGGCAAACCGCTTTCAAATCTAGCTACCAGCAAATCTAACAATCTGGCTGGAAAAGTAATTAAAGAATTAACATCTGCGATATCTGCCTGAACTTCTGCGGAAGATAGATTTATACCGTCTCGGGCGGAGTTGCATTGATACGCTTTTTCACTAACAGTTAATGTGATCAACTTGAGATTTTCACTTCGCGCTATTTCTAGCAATTCTTCTCTTGCCTGCGGGAAAAATACTGCTTTGCGGATCGCTCCTACGATGATTGGCGCGAAACCTGCACCTTCACGCTCATTTATCGTATAGAGACAATCCTGAGTATTCATAACATCAGCCACATCACTGCTTCTTTGGGTGACTCCAACTACTCCAAAATTTAAATTCCCGCCTCTTAATACTCTTTCAAAGAAGAGGCATTGATGTCCTCTATGAAAAGCACTTAACCCCATGTGTATGACACCAATTTTTACTTGACTCAGGTCATAGGAAGGTGGGTTTGCAGATTTATGAGATAAGTAATTCTCGAGATTTAATTGCGCCATTAGAGTTTGAAATATTCTTTTGAAAGGTTGTATGCGATGTCAGCGGCTACTTCTAGGGCATCTGATTTGCTCAACCGATGTCGACTAACTTCATTTGCTAAATAAGCGGAATCAAATCTGCGGGCAACATCATGGCGAACCGGAATTGATGCAAATGCTCGGGTGTCATCAATAAATCCAACAGTGTTATAAAAACCGGCAGTTTCGGTAACGCTATCTCGCCATCTTTGCATTCCATTTAAGGAGTCATGAAACCACCAAGGTGGACCTAATCGCAACGATGGATATGCGCCAGCGAGTGGGGCCAATTCACGGGAGTAGGTACTTTCATCCAATGAGAATAAGACTGCTCTGAAATTAGGATGCAATCCGACATCATTTAGAAGTGGTTGTAATTCACGGACGTAATTAGTGGCAACTGGAATATCAAATCCGCGATCTGCACCATAGATCTTGGCAATCTCATGGTTATGGTTACGAGATGAACCTGGGTGAATCTGCATCACCAATCCATCATCGGCAGCCATGCGGGCATGTTCAACTAACATCATCGCTCTAAATTGATTGGCATCTTCTTCTGTGAATTTTCCACTAGAAATCACACCATAGAGTTTTTCTTGTTCTTTGCTATCAAGAATTAAAGTTTCGCAATTTGCTACGCCATGATCGGTAGCGGTTGCACCGTGACGCTTAAAATGATCACGTCGGTTTCTCAATGCGCTTTGGTAAGAGACGAAGGTGGCACAATCTTCACCGCTAACTTTTGCCAATTCAGCGACAGAACTTTTCCAACCTGGCCGCTGCGGATCTGAAACATCATCAGGTCTAAAAGTCGGGATCACTCGCCCACCGATATTTAACTTGGCTAACTCAAGATGAGTACTCAAGGAATCCGAGGTCGCATCTGTGGTCGCCAATACCTCAATATTGAATTTTCTAAATAATGTCTGTGGCAAAAACTCAGGAGTATGCAACTGTTCGTTGATCTGATAGTAGAAATAATCTGCTCGATCAACTGTTAATGGCTCATCAATCTTGAACAAAGTGTAGAAAATCTCTTCAATCCAGATTCGAGAAGGAGTCGATCTGAATGCGTGCCAATTTTGAGCAAAAATTCGCCACACTTCACGTGGATCTACATCAGAGCGGCTTCCATCTGCATGAGGAATTGAAATTGCTTCATACGGAACTCCCTGGCTAAAGAGCATGCGAGTCACGTAGTGGTCAGGGGTGATAAGTAATTCAACTGGATTTTGAAAAGCTTTATTTTCCAACAAGATTCGTGGATCAACATGACCGTGCGGAGACAAAATTGGGAACTCGCTCATCAACTCATAAATCTCACGAGCCAATCCATCCTCACCTAGAAAGCGATTTTTATCCATGGTTTTTCATCCAATCAAATGCATCCCTTTGCATCTCGGCAGTAAATGAATGGCGGACCGGATAGAAATCTCCGCGATACTCGGCCGATATTTTTGCGTAATGTTGTGAAATGCTTTCATCAGCATCTTTCATTCCCGCTGGAGTAAAAAGTTGATCGTTAGCGCAATATTGAAGATATAAAGGTTTTGGTGCACCGATTACTGCCACTCCGGGCCAATCAGTCACAGAAGCTAAATCATCAGGAAAGAACATCCATGAGTGCGGAGCGATATGCGATGCCAACATTGATTCATAAGTTGCCATAGCACCAACTGAAACAGTCGCCCGCAACTGCTCGGCTGAAGTTGTTGCATGCAAATAGATAGCGCGACACCCTCCCCCAGAAAGTCCGACGGCCGAAATGGAATTAGTGAATTCAGGAAGGGTGTGCGCCACAGCAAGGGCAACTCGATCATCAAAGTTCAGTAACCCTGCAAGAGTTGCACCGAACAAACTTAAATATTTAGAAAGGGCCATTGATTCATGCATTACCGACAGAAGTTCATAATCATCTGAACCTAAAACTTCTTTTAGACGGTTAGGCATAACTTCTTCAGGGAATCGACGTGATCCCCACATAAATGCATCAAAGGCTAAAACTGCAAAGCCGCGTTTTGCCAATTCATTTGCAGGTGCTTGATTTCCGTAATGATCACGTTTCACCCATTGCAAGTGTTCTGGAAGTTCGGCCCCTCCTGCGACTAATTTTTCTTTTCCAAACTCTTTGACATCATCATGGCTGTGCAGAAATAGCGCGCCAGGAAGTGGTGTAGTTACTCCTTCTGGAGTTAGCAGATAAGCCTGCGTCCTTGGTCCCCATCCAACATTCCAACTAATCTCGGAAATGGTGACACCTTCGTGATTCCATTTTTTCCCACGGAGGATTTGTAAATCAGTCGGAAATTTTGGCAGCTTTCCTAAATGCGAAAGCAGTTGAGCAGTATTTATCTGAGGTTCACTTGGAGGCGCAAAACCAAGCGCAGTTGGTAAATCGCTAAATGCCCCTAAATCCATGCCACAACCTTACTGTCGATCAATCACTTTGTTAATCATGGGGATCTTAGTTAGCGCTAAATTTAAAACTAGTCCGATTCCAACGGCCCAAATTAAGTCGACGGCAACGGTAATAAAAGCAGTGGTTATTAGAACAATCGCACTACTTCTTGTTGTTACCAAAGCCTCGCGAACTGAAACTGGATTTACCATTCTGGCCGC
>CAYZBP010000015.1:0-5437 GCA_964476715.1 uncultured Bifidobacterium sp.
AGCAACCGCAACTCAACTGGTAACTCCACTGAAGAACGAATTACACCCACGTCGATTAATTGCAAAATCTGGCCAGGGGCGCCGGAAACCGCACCAACACCGCACCTAGTTAAACCAGGGTCAATTCCAAGAACCAGCATGAAGTTAAGCCTAATTGAGTTGCGTTGATCGGGTCGGCTGCCTCGCCGAAAAGCTTGCTTTAAAGAGTAGCCATGACCTCATCAGATACGTCGAAGTTGGCGAAAACGTTCTGCACATCATCGCAATCTTCAATCGCTTCGATTAATGCAAATACTTTGTTGGCACCATCCGCATCTAATTCAACACTCATTGTTGGTAAAAATGGAGTGTCTGCAGATTCATAATCTATCTTTGCGCCTTGCAATGCTTGCCGAACTTTTACAACCGCAGAAGCATCGCTGATGATTTCAAAGGTCTCCCCAAGATCATTAATCTCTTCCGCTCCAGCGTCAAGAACCACAGCTAATAAATCGTCTTCGGAGATAGCGCCAGCATTTTTTGAAACGATAACTACTCCACGGCGACCGAATAGATAGGAAACAGAACCTGGATCAGCCATTGATCCACCATTGCGAGTAACCGCTAAGCGAACTTCACCGGCTGCACGGTTTCGATTATCTGAAAGACATTCAATTAATAGTGCTACGCCATTAGGACCATAACCCTCATACATAATTGTTTCCCAATTTGCTCCACCTGATTCAAGACCGCCACCACGTTTTATTGCGCGATCGATATTGTCAGATGGGACTGAACTCTTTTTTGCTTTTGTGATTGCATCAAACAAAGTTGGGTTTCCGGCTACATCTATACCACCGGTACGTGCAGCAACTTCAATACCTTTAATCAACTTTGCAAAAGTTTTTGCTCTGCGACCGTCGATGATCGCCTTCTTATGCTTTGTAGTCGCCCATTTGGAATGACCCGACATTTCTCAACTCCTTGTTTAGCCTGTTGCGAATTCTAGTTAATTCAACAGATTTTATCAATAAAATAACGGTGAACACGTAGATCGCCAGTTAGTTCTGGGTGAAATGATGAGACAAGTGCATTTTTTTCTCTGGCTAAAACTGAATGCATTAAACCATCAGAACTCTTGATTTCTGCAAGTGATTTAACATCTGCACCGATCTGCTCAATCCACGGTGCACGAATAAATATCGCATTAAATGGTTTGGTATCGATTTCTGCAATTAGCAACTCTTGTTCAAATGAATCTATCTGACGGCCAAAAGCATTTCTTTTAACTGTTATATCAATTATTTCAAGAGTTTCTTGGTCTGAAGTTCCATCGATAATTTTGTTTGCAAGTAAAATCATTCCAGCACAACTTCCATAGACTGGCAAGCCATCTCTCAATGCTTTTTGCAATGGTTCGAAGAGTTCAAATATTCTTAACAATTTTGCAATTGTTGTTGATTCCCCGCCTGGAATAATTAAGCCATCTAGATTTTCAAGATCACTTGGGCGTTTTACCTCAGTGGCAATAGCCCCGCAATTTTCAATTGCAGAAAAATGCTCGCGAACATCACCTTGTAAAGCTAATACGCCAATTTTCTTCAATTGATCTCAATCCATTAAGAAATTAGAGATTACCAACCACGTTCAGCAAGACGGTGTGGTGCTGGAATATCTGCAACGTTGATTCCTACCATTGCTTCACCTAAACCACGAGATGCATCTGCCAAAACTTTTGGATCATTGAAAAAAGTAGTTGCTTTAACGCAAGCTGCTGCTCTTTGTGCTGGGTTACCGGATTTGAAAATGCCAGAACCGATAAATACACCATCAGCGCCTAATTGCATCATCATAGAAGCATCAGCAGGAGTCGCGATTCCGCCAGCAGTAAATAAAACCACTGGAAGTTTTCCGGTTTCTGCAACCTCTTTTACTAATGCATATGGAGCTTGCAATTCTTTAGCGGCTACATATAACTCTTCTGGACGTAATGAAGCTAAGCGGCGAATTTCTCCGGTGATGGTACGAATATGTGTTGTCGCATTTGAAACATCACCTGTACCCGCTTCACCTTTAGATCTGATCATTGCGGCACCTTCATTAATGCGGCGCAAAGCCTCACCTAGATTTGTTGCACCGCAAACAAAAGGAACAGTGAAGTTCCATTTGTCGATGTGATGTTCGTAATCTGCCGGAGTTAAAACTTCTGATTCGTCAATGTAATCGACACCGAGTGATTCCAAAATTTGAGCTTCAGCAAAATGACCGATACGTGCTTTGGCCATAACCGGAATTGAAACGCTGGCTTTAATTTTTTCAATCATGTCAGGATCTGACATACGTGCGACGCCACCTTGCGCGCGGATATCAGCAGGGACTCGCTCTAAGGCCATGACTGCGACTGCACCAGCATCTTCGGCAATGCGTGCTTGATCGGCGGTAACCACATCCATGATTACGCCACCTTTAAGCATCTCCGCCATGCCTCTTTTAACTCTGGCGGTTCCGGTTACCTGATCCATTGCTTACTCCCCTGTTTATCCGTCTTTAAACTCTCTGCTAATGCTTAGGGCCACACTCTACTTTGTTGCGGTGGAAGCGGCATCCGATGGGATTTCAGGCTCAATCACCTTGGGTTGACGCTCTTTATCCACTAATGCGATCCATGTTTGGCCAGTTGCGAATGGGATATCGACCCCTTCAGCATCTTTCCAAGTAGTGATGTCTAACGCGGTTGGTCTACTCCAAATAGCATCGAAAACTTTTCCATTTCTGAAAATCAGCGCCTTGCCGGTTCCAACTGATTCAACCTGTGGCGTTACACCACCAAATTTGTCGCCGTATGCAGAGTCTGTGATGGCAACTAATTGCACCACCAAAGTATCCGCGCCTAACTGTGTGCCAGATTTAGCCATCTTTGGCTCGCCATTTTGACGGATCAACCACTTCTTACTTACTTTGTCCCAATCTGCTCCATATTTAACTGCCGGCCAAGAGAAATCAACGCCTAAAACTTTACGTCCATTTTTAGCCGTAGGCCCGAATACCCAGCCACTTTTTGTAGCTTTCTCAAAGAAAATATCTTTTGCATGAGCTTTCTCTAACAAAATATTTGGATTGATATATAAATTCACTGGTGCATATCTACTGTTGTCTCTGAAATATGGTTCCCAATAACCAAATTTCTCGGCGCTCATGTTAAATACATTCGATGCATTTATAACTGTCGTCAATTTTTGTTGTGCACCTGAGTATGCAAATCCAACTTTTCCATATTGAGCAAGAATTTCAATATCACTTATGCGGGCACTTCTGACTGGTCCTACTACCTCTGGATACTTAGAGGAGTAGAGCGCGGCAATTCTTGTAGCCCCTCCTTCAACTTGTTCAATGTAAACCACATCTGCATCTTCGATTCCAGTTTGTGGTCTGGCTTGATTAGTGTCATCAATTTTCACAACGATAATTTCGTTATCACTGCCGGGTAATCCATTAAGAAGATTTTTCTTTACTTCAATTTTCTTCTCTTCAGATCCTGCGGTGCTCGACATCGAGGAACAAGAGGTTAGTAAAGCCAAAATTAAAGTGAATCCAAGGAATCTCTTCATACGGCGATCTCCTCAAATGGGAATCTGACCGGATCTGGAGCACGACCGGCTAATCGGAAGAATTTTATCAATCCTCGAGCGCGTTGCAATTTTGTGGAATTTACCGCTTCGATATGAAAAGAGATTGCAATTCGAACACGTGCTCGTACCTCATTCAGGCTCTCTGTTAATTCAAATGCTTTCGAACGGAGCTCTGAGCCCAGTACTTCAATATTCACCATCGAGGTAATAATCTCAGAAAGATCTTCCTCTGCATCGGAACGGGTTTCCGGAAGTGCGACTAATGCTGAATGAGCAGCAGTTGAAAGAATTACTGAACTTGCTGGATCAAGCACTCCTGAGCGCGCAATTTCAAGTGCAATACCTGCCCTTTGTTGCAGCGCAGCATCTAAATTTGCCCATGTTGTCTCAACCCGGTGATGCAATCGATCCAAGCGCGTGGCAGTGAAAGACAAATACCAAACAATGAGCAGCATCGTGAATAGCAAAGAGATTAATGGCCAAACCAACATCTAATTTGACCTCATCCATCCACGTAAATCGCTACCAAGTGAAACTTTTTCGCCGGCAGAAGTCACCATTTCGTAAACATTTTCGATTTGGTGCGCAACATTTTCCCAATCATACCGTTTTGACCACTCTTGACCGCTATTTCCTAATGCAACATTTAAATCTTTATTCAACAAAAGATTGTTTACTACTCGCGCTAAATCCTTTGAATCTTCTTTAATAAACATTGCTCCAGCTTTTCCATCATTTAACACGGCTCTAAATGCGGGCAAGTCACTTGCGGCAACCGCAGTACCGGCCGCCATTGCTTCAGCCAAAATAATTCCAAATGATTCCCCACCAGTATTTGGGGCGACGTACAAATCAACAGATTTCAACAATCGTGCTTTTTCTTCATCTGAGATCCGACCCAGAAATACAAATCGATTCCGAATTGATTGCTCAACACCTTTTAATACATCTTCACTCTCACCGGGTCCAGCAACAATGATTCGCAGATCCGGATTATCTCTAACGATTTCTGGAACTGCTTTAATCAAAATATCTAAACCTTTGCGAGGCTCATCAAATCTGCCAACAAAACCAATTGAACTTCCCATCCATTCAGGATTTGCTTTGGCTCCTTTGAAAAATTCATGGTTAATTCCATTAGGAATTACAATTGCGTTTGTTGCTAAATGCTCAGTCAATGTTTCGCGGGCCATCTCGCTAACTGCAATTCGAGCACTTAACTTTTCAATTGCCGGCTCAAGAATCGGGCCAACCGCAAAAATCGCTTTCTGTCTCGGTGCAGTTGCGTGAAAAGTTCCAACCATCGGACCCTCCGCCGCCCAACATGCAAGTAATGAAAGTGACGGAATCGCAGGCTCGTGTAGATGTAATAAATCAAAATCGCCTTCTGAGATCCATTTACGTACTCGTAGCGTTGCAACCGGACCGAAACTCACTCGTGCCACTGCGCCGTTATATGGAATTGCTAAAGGCCGACCTGAGGATTGAACCCAACTTGGTAATAACTCATCTTCAATTGCAGGTGTAAGAACTGAGACTTCATGACCTTTCGCCATGAAGTATTCAGCCAAATCTCGGATGTGTATCTGCACTCCGCCAGGCAAATCCCACCCATATGGAGAGACCATTCCTATTTTTAATTTCTTACCCATTTGAAACCTCTGGATCAATCCAGATTCGTTGCAACATGTGCCAATCTTCTGGATGTTTCGAGATACCTATCTCGAAATTATCGGCACATTGTTGAACTAAATCTTTAGCTCGTTCCTCTAGCGATCCTTCAATACGCGGAATGATGGGTCCCAAGAAATCTATTTGAATGCCATTTG
>CAYZBP010000015.1:5447-7435 GCA_964476715.1 uncultured Bifidobacterium sp.
TGGATTGTATGAAACTTGAGCGGTAATTAGCGGAGCGCCAGTACGTAGCGACAAAACCGCCGGACCGATTGGCATCTTGGCTTTTTTGGAAAAGAAATTTACCTCCACACCACTTTTTGAGAAATCACGATCGGCAACTAGTGCAATTAACTTGCCTTCGTTTAAACGGTTACTCAATGTCGGCAAAGTATTGCTATCAAGTGCCAAAACTTCCATGCCGATCGCTTCTCGATACCTTAGAAACTTTTGGAAAAGTATTTCTGGTTTCAATCTTTCCGCAACGGTTACTAGTGGGATTCCTTGCGCGCAAAAATATGCACCAGCATGATCCCAATTCCCTGAGTGTGGCAATGCAACGATTACTCCAGTTCCGGCAGCAACGGGATCCTTGAGTAAATGCTCATTTGTAACTTTTACGGTGCTTCTAATCTTCTCGTGGCTCCACCCTGGGAACCTAAAAGTGTCACACCAGTATCGAAAGTATGAGGAGATTCCGTTAACAACTAATTTTTCTAGCTCGACTGCCGATGAAGCCGGCGACACAACTCCTAAATTGAATCTGAGCCTTTGGACCGCTTTGCCGTTTCTGTTGTAGAAAACTTTTCCTAACTTTTCAAATAATCTATACGCAGATTTCTCAGGTAGTGCTTGAACAATTTTCCAACCTAGTAAATACAACTGCGCGCTAAGTAGATCTTTCAATCTACTCACCTCTGTTTCCAGACTTGATAAACTCGAAAAACAAATGTCGCCAAAGATGAAATTGCTAATATCCAAATTCCGATTGCGAGAATGTACGGAACTCCGAGGCCGGCGAAACCAACAGCGGTTAGCAAAATGATTACTCGTTCGGCTCGCTCAGCAAATCCCCCATCACATTCCAATGAAAGTGCCTGGGCGCGCGCTTTTACATATGAAACTAGAAATCCACCGATCAATGCCGCAAAAGCTACAAGCGCCAATCGGTCATCAGTTTTTAGTAGAGATAAAAGCAGTGCACCAATTAATGCGACATCTACAACTCGATCAATCGTTGAATCAAAGAAGGCTCCCCATTGGCTACTTTTTTTACTGATCCGAGCCATCGTTCCATCAAGAAGATCGCTAAAAATAAATGCGATTACTCCCATCGTTCCCCAGAAATACTCTCCTTGTGGCCACAACCACAAAGCCATCGCACTGGTGCTAAGTGAACCGAAAAAAGTCATTCCATTTGGAGTGATGCCAATCCGCAGCAAAAAGACCGCGACTGGATCAACAACACGGGAGACCGGCTTCCGCAAAATGGCACTTAACATAGTGAGTACATCGTAGGCTTTCGGCAATGGGATCAACAGCGCTCAAAATCGCCTTAATCGGCCACTCAACCGCCGATTTACCTCCTTTGGCGAAATCAATTGCCGATCATGGCCAGCAAACCCTTGATCTACCTTTAGAGGTAATTGCCTTTGAAAGTTCGGCAGCTATATCAGGTGAACATAATCTAGAAGATTTCGACTTAGCTTTTTTTGCCATGAGTGCTCATGAGGGTCTGGATCAAGAAATCTTAAAGTGGTGGGAAGCCGCTTCTGAACTATCGCTCCCCCGCGCGCTACTCATTACAAAGATTGAAGATGAACAAGCAGATTTCGATGAAGCAATTTTAATCGCTCGTCGTGTACTCGATAATTTCACAACTCCGTACTTAGTTCTACATGCAGACGACGGAGCTCCTTGTGCACTAATAAATCTTAAAGATTTAACTATTCACGATTACTCAACATCTGATTTCAAGATTTACCCTTGCGATGAAGATCATAAAGTCGTAATTCAAGAGTTTAGAGATGAGTATCTGACTTCACTTGAAGAATTCCCAGAGGATACTTTCGCTTTGGGACTTTTCATTCCAGCAATTCCACTCTCAGTTAAATCCGACATTGGATTTAATGAAGTGATGGATCTAATTAAACTTGTGAACGATCAGCAATCGCTTTAGAGATTTCAGCAAT
>CAYZBP010000015.1:7535-11467 GCA_964476715.1 uncultured Bifidobacterium sp.
AGAACTCCGAAGAATCTTTCGATCGAACCAAATAGCGCTCTATGAATCATTACTGGTCGCTGTCTTGTTCCATCAGTACCTACATACTCAAGTTCAAATCTTTGTGGCAGTTGGAAATCAACTTGGATTGTGGACATCTGCCAAGTTCTTCCAATCGCATCTTTTGCTTGAACCGAAATCTTTGGTCCGTAAAAAGCCGCACCTTCTGGATCTAAAATCAATTCAAGTTTTTGGCGTCTAGCCGATTCGCGCAAGGCCTCGGTTGCTTTCTCCCAATCCTCGTCAGAACCAACAGATTTAGCCGGGTTCTTAGTAGAAAGTTCTAAGTAAAAATCAGTTAATCCGTAATCGCGCAGCAAACCAAGAACGAATGTCAGCAAACTATCTAGCTCTTCAACCATTTGATCCGGCGTGCAATAAATATGCGCATCATCTTGGGTAAAACCACGAGCCCGAGTTAATCCTTGAATAACTCCAGATTTTTCGTAACGATAAACAGTTCCAAATTCAAATAAACGAAGTGGAAGTTCGCGATAAGAACGTCCGCGTGAGCGATAAATTAAATTGTGGAACGGGCAGTTCATTGGTTTCATGTAGTACTGCGCACCAGCACGCTTAACTGTGCCATCTAAATTGCGCTCTTCATCCAAGATCATTGGTGGGTACATGCCTTCGGAATACCACTCAAGGTGTCCGGAAGTTTCAAACAAAGCCGCTTTCGTTAAATGTGGAGAGTAAACAAATTCATAGCCTTCTTCTTCATGGCGCTTGCGCGAATACTCTTCCATTTCGCGACGGATGATTCCGCCCTTTGGATGGAATACCGCAAGACCGGATCCAATCTCTTCTGGAAATGAGAACAAATCAAGTTCTACACCTAAGCGACGGTGATCTCTTTTCTCGGCTTCAACTAAGAAATTTAAATAACCATCTAACTCTTCTTGTGACGGCCAAGCGGTTCCATAAACTCTTTGCAAACTTGGATTCTTATCCGATCCACGCCAGTAGGCACTTGATGTCCGCATTAATTTGAAAGCCGGAATTATTTTGGTACTAGGAATATGTGGCCCGCGACAAAGATCTCGCCATTCGATTTCGCCATCGCGATTTAAATTATCGTAAATGGTTAACTCACCCGCACCGACTTCAACACCTTCAGCGGAGGCTTCGTCAGTTGAAGGAGATTTGTCTTTGATCAATTCACATTTAAAAGGTTCAGCCGCGAGTTCTACTAACGCATCTTTTTCATTTATGACTCTTCGTCTAAATCTTTGGTTCGCCTTAACGATTTTTGTCATCTCTTTTTCAAGTGCTAAGAGATCCTCGGGCGTAAAAGGTCGCTCAACTTCAAAGTCGTAGTAGAAGCCATCTTTAATTGGAGGTCCGATACCCAAACGTGTTTGCGGGAAAAGTTTTTGAACTGCTTGGGCTAAAACGTGGGCGGTCGAGTGACGCAAAATCGTCAAACCGTCCGCGGAGCTAAGTTCGATCGTCTCAACTTTGTCACCAATGCCAATTACAGCATTTAGATCCGAAAGTTGATCATTGATACGTAGAGCGATTATCTGAGGTTGATCTCTAAAAAGTTCGCTGGTGTATTTCTCAACCGTAACTGATTTGGGCTCGCCATTGAGGGTGATTTCGAAGGTGGCCATGACCTCAGCCTACCAATTGCTAGCGCGCGAACAGGTAATAAGAGATGCCTGCGCCGATAGCTATCGCTATAACTACAACTGCCACGATTAAATAAATCACGCTTCTTCGGGTATCCGCCGGCAGGGCGCGTTGCGCAGTTTTAATCGCCAACATCTTGGTCTTAATCAATGCCTTGTCGGCCCACGCAAACTCAGAGGCCAATATGCCAAGTCCAGCAAAAATTATTAACCATCCCGGTCCTGGCGCAACTAATGCGATCGCTCCGAGTACGGTAACTAAACCGCCAATAACGCCAACTGAGATTCTCCAGATCAATGATCCAGATTTGCTGCGCTTAACATTGGCGCGAAATCGCTTAATCATGGGTTTAGGTTAGTCGAAAGTTGCTCGGTGAAGGAAGTCATAATTTCTTCAATCTTTTTGTTAACTTTAAATGAACGCGCATTGATTCGATCAATTGGTTGCAGATAACGCAAACTTGAGGAAAGCAGTGCCCCTTCGGCTTTTGCTAAATCATCAAAATTCAACTCGGCCTCCTGCGCCAATCCCCACTCAAGAACTAATTCGCGAGTTATCCCAGGTAGGGCACCTGAATCCAGATTTGGAGTTACTAACTTATTGCCTAACAACAGAAAAATATTTGCAGTACTGGCTTCTGCTAATTGACCTTTGCTACCAAAGAGAATTGCATCATCGGCGTTCCGTGCAGTTGCATACTTATGCGCACTTAACGAGGTCGCGTATGAAGTTGATTTAACATTTGCAAGAAGTGATCTCTCATTTAACGGAAATGGATATGTCACAACTCCGGCTGGCTCACTCCATGGGGTGTAAGAGGTATGAGTGATTACTAGATTTCCGGATCCAGAAACAGTAATCCGCATCCGGCCAATCGATATTTCCCTCGTTGCATTTAAAACTTCGCCTACCGCTGCTCTAAAAAAATCATCTTTAGGAAGATTGATCTCTAAAACTGTCGCCCCTTTACGCAATCGCTTCAAATGACGATCTAACGCAACAGATTCTCCATTTTGAGTTCTGATAGTTTCAAAAACGCCCTCACCTAGTAAAAAAGAACGATCAGTAACCGGAATTACAGCATCTTGGGCTGCAACTAATCGATCGTTTAGCCAAATCACATCTGACCTCCGGCTATTTGTATTAATCGATTGGCTTTCAAAACAGTTTCATCCCATTCCTTAAGCGGATCTGAACCCCAAGTGATTCCAGCGCCAGTTCCAAAATATATCTGGTTGCTTTTGAATTCTCGCCAAAAAGTTCGGATACCAACTGCCAATTCGCACTTATCTCCCATGATCCAACCAATCCCCCCGCAATAAGGACCGCGATCGACAGGTTCTAACTCTTTGATAATTTCCAATGCCGAAATCTTTGGCGCACCGCTTACTGAACCTGCTGGTGAAACCGCTGCAAATATCTCACCCCAAGAAATATTCGGACGTAATTTTCCACTGACATCAGAAACCAGATGCACTAAACCCGGATGTTGTTCTACCTCCATCAACCTTGGAACATGAATCGAACCCATCTCACAGACCTGACTTAAATCATGACGCACCAGATCCACAATCATGATGTTTTCGGCTTTGTCTTTCTCCAAGATCTCGGCTTCATTTTTGCCAGTGCCTTTTATTGGGCTACTCATAAAATCATCGCCGTACCGTTTAATAAATAATTCAGGAGAGGCAGAAACTATTTCAAGATCCGGCAGGGAAATCACCACGGCATGAGGTGCTGGGTTGGCAGTAGCTAATTCATTTGCTAATCCCAAAATTGATTGATCAGCAGAAATTGGATGTGACATAACTCGGCAGAGATTTACTTGATAAACATCTCCGCGCGAAATCGCTTCACGGATTTTGGTAACTCCATCTTGATATGCCTTTTGATCTAATGATGTCTGCCAATTGCCCGCCAACTTGCTCCAAGCCGGTAAATCCGGCGGCTTAGAAACTCTTTCCACCTTCGTGAAATGCACAAAACGAAAGCCACCTTCAAAGTTATTGATTACCGCCCATAAACCGCTTTGGATCCGGTCTAAATCTGCCGGGTCGGTACTTTCCAGATCGATCTGCGTAGCCATCAAGCCACCCATCCAGAGGAAAGGCTCCTTCAAATCCATAAGTGAACGGTAGTCCAACCCGATTTATTAAGCGCAGTTAGCCGTCCCATAGGCTCTGCGGTAGATTGACCCTCTGGATAAGCAGTGCGGATGTAGCGCAGTGGTAGCGCATCACCTTGCCAAGGTGAATGTC
>CAYZBP010000016.1:0-11337 GCA_964476715.1 uncultured Bifidobacterium sp.
CTTTTGCAGTATCAATCACGCGTTTAATATCTGGATCTGCATCGTACAGAGCACGCACTTCGCCAGCTTCAATATATCTATCATCATCAGGATTGAAGACTCCTGCTAGCGAGATTTCTTTACCCATTACCGCCGCAGGAAGTGCTTTCGTTACCCGTTCGCCGATTGCATATGGATAACCCAATACTCGAGTGGCATCTTTAATTGATTGCTTAGCCTTGATAGTTCCGTAAGTAATGATCTGCGCAACTCGTTCTTCACCGTACTTTTCAGTTGCATACCGAATCATTTCGCTGCGATGGCGCTCATCAAAATCTAAATCAATATCAGGCATCGAGATACGTTCTGGATTTAGGAATCGCTCAAAAAGTAGTCCGTGCTTAATCGGATCAAGTCCAGTTATCTCAAGTGCATATGCAACAACAGAGCCGGCTGCCGAACCACGGCCAGGACCGACTCGAATTCCCCGTTCGTGCGCATGACGAACTAAATCTGCAACCACTAAAAAGTATCCCGGGAATCCCATTTGGCACATTACCGAAACTTCAAACTCGGCTCTCGCTCTGTGCTCTTCTGGAACTCCGCCAGGGAATCGAATCAATAAACCACGGGCTACTTCTTTAGCTAACCAGGACTCTTCTGTTTCGCCTTTTGGTACTGGGAATTGAGGTAAGAGATTTTCACCTTCACGGAAAGTTATTGCACAACGCTCAGCAATTAATAAAGTGTTGTCACAAGATTCCGGAATTTCTTTAAACAATTCACGCATTTGCGCCGCTGTCTTTAAATAAAATTCCCCATTTTCAAATTTAAATCTCTTTGGATCAGCCAAAGTCGAACCTGATTGAACGCATAACAATGCTTCATGTGCCACGCTATCTTTTTCATAGGTGTAGTGCAGATCATTAGTGGCCAATAATGGCAATTTCAAATCTTTCGACAATTTTATTAAATCTTCGCGAACTCGATTTTCAATTGAGATACCGTGATCCATTAATTCAAGAAAATAATTCTCTTTTCCAAAAATATCTTGATAATCTGCAGCGGCACGTTTGGCTTCAGCGTAGGCACCCATTCTTAAACGCGTTTGAATTTCACCGCCAGGACAACCAGTAGTTGCTATCAACCCTGTTGCGTATTGCGAAAGTAATTCGCGGTCCATTCGAGGCTTGTAGTAATACCCCTCGAGGGATGCGAGTGAAGATAATCTAAACAAATTATGTAGACCAACATTATTCTCGGCCAAAATTGTCATGTGGGTATAAGCGCCACCACCCGAAACATCATCTTCTCCACCTTCGGCCCACTTAACGCGTTTGCGTTCATGACGTGACCCAGGCGCAACGTATGCCTCTATGCCGATAATTGGTTTAACTCCGGCATTTTGTGCTTCTTTGTAAAATTCATAAGCGCCAAATAAATTTCCGTGGTCAGTTATGGCGATCGCCGGCGCTCCAGAAACCGATACTTCTTTCACCAACTCTTTTACTCGGGCAGCTCCATCAAGCATTGAATACTCGGTATGAACATGTAAATGCACAAATTGTTTTGAAGGGTCTACCAATTCAGAGTTTTCAGGTTGCTTTGCTGGAGTGCTCACGACGGTTGAGATTATCGCTTTGGGGTGCCGGCAACCCGCAAAAGCCCAAGAGCGGCTTCCAAGTCGTCCGGATATTTAGAGGTGAATGTGACTGACTCCCCGCTTGCTGGGTGAGTGAAATTCAACCGAACCGCGTGCAACCATTGTCTAGTCAATCCCAGTCTGCTCGCCAGAGTTGGATCTGCCCCGTACATCAGATCCCCTACCAATGGATGACGCAAAGCCGCGAAGTGAACTCTAATTTGGTGAGTGCGGCCAGTTTCTAATTCAATCTCTACAAGCGTTGCCCCAGGGAAGCCTTCGACAGTTTCATAATGAGTGATGCTGGGTTTTCCATCAGCAACAACTGCGAATTTGAATTCTTCACGCGGGTGGCGATTAATAGGTGCATCAATTGTTCCTCGAGAAGGATCTGGGTGACCTTGAACAACGGCGTGATAAATTTTTGAAACTTCGCGAGCACGGAATTGTTCCTTGAGACTTGAATAAGCATTCTCTGATTTTGCAACAACCATCAAACCCGTTGTGCCAACATCCAATCTGTGAACTATTCCCTGTCTTTCAGCCGGCCCTGAAGTCGAAAGCGCAACACCTCGACTGGCAAGCACACCAACAATTGTTGGCCCAGTCCATCCAACACTTGGATGCGCAGCAACGCCCATAGGTTTATCAATAATTAGTAGATCGCTGTCCTCGTAGATTATTTCAAGTTCGGGTACATCAGTAGCAATGATTTCAAGAGGTACTCGGACAACGGTACTAATAACAACTTCAATTAAATCTCCGGTACTAACCCGATGTGATTTATTAACTTCGCGACCATTAATACTAATAGCGCCATTTTCAGCCATTTCTGCAACAGCAGTTCGCGAAAATCCCAACATCCGAGCAACGGCGCTATCTAAGCGCTCTCCATCAACACCTTCTGGGGCGCTAATGCTTCTTACTTCTGTTTCACTCATCTTCAGATACGACCGTTCGAATTGGAACTTCGCGCCATGATAGGAAAATCATCAAAGCCACCGAGGTCACTATAAATGAATCTGCAACGTTAAATAACGGCCAATTTGGCAAGCTAATCCAATCGACAACGGCTCCTTCCATAAATCCCGGTGCTCTAAACAATCGATCTGCCAAATTGCCACTGATCCCACCTGCTAGAGCGCCAAACCCAAATGCCCAAAGGGGATGTGAAATTTTTGGCACGTACCAAATGATTGCAACCAATGCACCAATCGCAAGAATTGTTAAAACAATTGTCAGTTCAGTAAATGCACTGAAGGCAGCACCGGAATTACGAGCAAATTCCAGCCGTAAAAAATCCCCAATAACCGACCGAGACTCTTTGCCTTCAAGTGTTTTAGTTGCCCAAACTTTGGTTGCTAAATCTAAGATAAAAATAAATAGGGCAGTTCCACTAACAATTTTTATCTTAGTATTGATTAACGTCTTTCCTCTTTTTGCTTGCAGATCATGCAAAGTGTGGCGCGAGGAAATACTTGCAATCGTGCTTTACCAATTGGATTTCCACAGTCTTCACACTTTCCATACGAGCCTGCAGTTATTCGATCAAGTGCATGTTCAGTTTGCATGACCATATCTCTTGCGTTGTATACAAGTGAAATTTCGTGTTCGCGTTCAAAAGTTTTAGCACCTGCATCGGCTTGGTCATCTCCGGCACCATCGCCAGAATCTTGTAGCAAATCTTCAGCTTGCGCTTCGGCCAGTTCTAATTCACGACGCAAACGAATTAACTCTTTGGATAATTCGGCTTTCATCTCTTTTAATTCTGAATTACTCCACGGTGCTTCTGTCGCTGCGGCAACAAGTGGGGTCGGAATGTCGCGCAATGGCTTTAACGTTCCAGCTTTGGAAGTTCGTTTTTCAATTTTTGCCGGCGGTGGAAGAGTTAATCTTCTTTGAAACCCATCTGCGGCGGCTGTAGCTGCTGCATTTTTCGGCAAATTTTTGGGTGGCTCTACTACTGCTGGTACTGGATTCTCTTTTTTGGGAAAGGGCTTGCCCGGAGCTTTTACCGCTGCAGCCTTTTTCACGGGAGTAGGTGCTGCCTTTTTAACTGGCTTAGCAGGGGCCTTTTTAACTGGCTTAGCAGGGGCCTTTTTGGCCGGGGCCTTTTTGGCCGGGGCCTTTTTGGCCGGGGCCTTTTTGGCCGGGGCCTTTTTGGCAGGGGCCTTTTTGGCAGGGGCCTTTTTGGCAGGGGCCTTTTTCACTGGTTTAGCTGGAGCCTTTTTTACAGCTTTTTTCGCTGGTTTAGCTGGCTTGCTCTTCTTATTTGTGCCCATGGCGGCACAGGTTAGTCCTGTCTGGGCTAATGAGCCATTACCAGCGGTTCGACTCGCTAGACTCCCCCCGATGCTGGCACTCACTAGCGTCAAACGTGTTGATTAGGGCCATCACCCTGGGAGCGTTCGGAAGATTTATCAGTGAATTACGGGAAATTTCCCAAGATTGCTGATGAGGTAGAACCGGTTGAGTTAAGTGGTTTTCTAACCTGCCCGAGGCGGTTAGCGAACAAGGTGGGTGGTACCGCGATCGCGAAAGTGAGCGCCCCTCCAGATAGATCATGATTTAACTATCTTGGAGCTAGGAGCCTGATGAACGCGGAAAAAGGTAGATCTTTAGAAAGCCTTGATCAAACAAGTTACACGGCTCTGTCTGCCCAAATTGATTTACCATCCATGGAACATCAAATTTTAGAATTTTGGCGCACTGGCGAAATTTTTGCGAAAAGCACTGCCGCGCGAGACATTCCTGGCGCTCGGGAATGGACTTTCTATGAAGGTCCACCAACAGCAAATGGTTTACCTGGAACTCATCACATTGAAGCCCGCGTTTTCAAAGATCTCTTTCCACGCTTTCACACAATGAAAGGTGCGTTTGTTCCACGATTTGCTGGCTGGGATTGTCACGGATTGCCAGTCGAACTTGCTGTTGAAAAAGAATTAGGTTTCACCGGTAAATCAGATATCGAAAAATTTGGCGTTGCAGAATTTAATGAAAAATGTCGCACATCAGTCCAACGACATGTCGGTTCTTTTGTTGAGATGACCGAACGTATGGGATTCTGGGTTGATTTCGAAAAAGCATATTGGACGATGTCACCTGAATACATAGACAGTGTTTGGTGGTCGATCAGTGAGATTTGGAAAAAAGGACTTCTCGTCCAAGACCATCGTGTGGCTCCGTACTGTCCCCGTTGTGGAACCGGATTATCTGATCATGAACTTGCACAAGGTTATGAAACCATCACAGATCCATCAGTATTTGTTGCCTTTCCAATTACTTCTGGCCACTTGGCCGAGATTGATGCCAAATTGCTTGTTTGGACCACAACGCCTTGGACTTTGGTTTCAAATACCGCAATTGCCGTGCATCCAGAAGTTAAATATCTTGTTGCGAAAAATGAAGAAAATGAAATCTATGTAGTAGCTGAACCCCTAGTTAAAATCCTTGGCGAAAATGTACATGTCATTGAAGAAATTTCTGGAAAAGATTTAGAGCACACAAAATATCAGCGACCTTTTGATTTTGTTGAAATACCAGATGCTCATTTTGTGGTTCTGGCAGATTACGTCACCACTGAAGATGGAACTGGATTAGTTCATCAATCCCCCGCATTTGGCGCGGAAGATTTAATTGTTTGTCGCAAATATAATTTGCCAGTAGTTAATCCAATTGCCGCAGACGGAAAATTCTTAAATGATGTACCACTTGTTGGGGGCATGTTTTTCAAAGATAGTGACAAAGTATTAGTAAAAGAGTTGAAAAAACTTGGAGTTCTCTACAAACATCTTCAATATCAGCACTCTTATCCACATTGCTGGCGTTGCCACACTCCATTGATGTACTACGCACAACCATCTTGGTACATCAGGACTACTGCAATCAAGGAAGCGTTGATGCGTGAAAACGCAAACACTGATTGGCATCCAGAAACCATTAAGAGTGGTCGGTATGGCGATTGGCTAGAAAACAATATTGACTGGGCATTGTCCAGAAATCGCTATTGGGGCACACCACTACCAATCTGGAGATGCGAAGAAGGCCATTTTGAATGCATCGGATCCCGAAAAGAGTTGAGCGCACGAACTGGCAATGATTTGGATGCATTAGATCCACATCGACCATTTGTTGATGATATTTATTTTGACTGCCAACAATGTGGTGGCCAAATGAAGCGAGTCCCAGAAGTAATCGACTGTTGGTATGACTCAGGCGCAATGCCATTTGCACAATTGGGCTACCCCCACAAGCCGGGTTCGGTAGAGGCATTTGAAAAAACTTATCCAGCTGATTTCATTTGTGAAGCGATCGATCAAACTCGAGGCTGGTTCTACACAATGATGACAATTGGAACTCTGGTTTTTGATAAATCCTCCTACAAAACAGTTCTCTGTCTTGGACATATCTTGGATAAAGATGGTCGCAAAATGAGCAAGCATCTTGGGAATGTTTTAGAGCCCATGCCATTGATGGATAAACATGGAGCGGATGCTGTGCGTTGGTACATGCTCGCCGCTGGCTCGCCATGGGCATCTCGCCGAGTTGGCCATGATGCTATTTCCGATGTTGTCCGTAAGACTTTGTTAACTTATTGGAACACCGTTTCATTTCTTACCCTTTACGGAAAAGCAGCAGATTTCAAACCAACAGGAGCCCTAAATTCAGAAAACACTCTTGACCGCTGGATAATTTCACAACTTAATCGCACGATTGATGAATGTGATCGCTCTTTCACTGATTTCGATTCACAAAGTGCTGGGCGCGCTTTGGCCACATTTATTGATGAGTTATCAAACTGGTATGTAAGACGCTCTCGTCGCAGATTTTGGGATGGTGACGCGCAAGCATTAGAGACTTTGCACCATTGCATTAAGACACTTACGTTAATCATGGCGCCGATGGTTCCTTTCATAACTGAAAAAGTTTGGCAAGATGTGATCAAAGTTGTACAACCAGATGAAGTTGAGTCAGTTCACTTGGCAGATTGGCCAATCTTCAAAAAAGAAGCAGTCGATCTCGAACTTGGTGATGCTGTTGCTGCAACTCGAAGATTAGTTGAGCTTGGTAGAGCCGCGCGTGCTGAGTCGGGTGTGAAAATACGCCAACCTCTAGGCCGGGCACTCATCTCTGGATTTGGCCGGTTAAGTCACGAATTGCAAAGCGAAATTGCCGATGAGTTAAATGTTCATCGTATTGAAGATTTATCAAGTGCAGATGGTGAACTTGTTGATTATTCAATTAAGGCGAATTTCCGAACACTTGGCACTAAATATGGTGCAAATGTCCAAAAGATTGCAACTGCTTTATCAGAACTAAACGCCGTTGAAATTGTGGCAAAGGTGCGAAGTGGTTTGCCACAGATTATCTCTAGTAATGATTTGAATTTTGAAGTCAATGAAGAGGACCTAATTATTACTGAAACGCCAAGAAGTGGGTGGGCTGTAGCTTCTCACGATGGTGAAAGTGTTGCTCTTGATTTAACAATTACGCCAGAACTACATCGTGAAGGCGTAATCCGCGAAATCATTAGAGCAATTCAAGAAGAACGCAAAAATGCTGGCTTTGACGTTTCAGATCGAATCAAATTGATCTGGAATGGTTCAGTCGAAGTGAGTGATGCCTTCACCAACGGGGTAAAACTTATATCTGACGAAGTTCTGGCTTTAGAAGTTGAAAAAGACTCTTCTTTAAATTTCGCTGATGGAGAGCTAGAACTTGGATTAAAACTATTGCGGTTATAGAAGAATTACGATCCGCATTAAAAGTTGAACGCCGAAAAAGAGCAATATAAATGCAAGATCAATGCTGATCGATCCAACGCGTAGTGGAGGTACAAACCTGCGCACAAAAGCCAGTGGTTTTTCGGTGACTGTAAAGACGAATTCAGCGAATACTAAGGCAATCCCCTTGGGCTGCCAGTTTCTGGCAAACATTTGTACATAATCTAAAACTAACCTAGCGATTAATGCGACTATAAATAATTGCAGTACTGTGTATAAAAGTACGCCAATCGCGCCCATTAGCTTTGATTAAAGAAGCTTGCCTCTGCAGCAGCTACTTTCTCTTCAGGTGAAACTTTTACATTTGGTGGTGAAAGCAAAAAGACGCTTTTGGTAACTTTCTCAATGACACCACGATGACCAAAAACTAAACCAGCCGCAAAATCAACTAAGCGCTTTGCGTCTGCGTCATCCATTTCAGTTAAGTTCATAATCACTGGTGTGTAATCGCGGTAGTGCTCCCCGATTGTTCTGGCATCGTTGTAGCTACGTGGATGCAAAGTTACAATTTTTTCTACTGGTGCATCAAGATCCAATGCGAGTGCCGGTGCCTGATGGGCTTGTGGCGTTGGGTGAACTAACTCAACAGAACGACGGGAAGTACTAACAATATTTGACATATTTGGCATTACTGGACGAGGACGAGATGCTGGAACGGGTTTAGCAACTGAAGGTGTGAAATTCTCTTCGGCTTCACTTCCGTCATCAACAAGTCCAAGGTACAGGGCCATTTTGCGTAGCGGACTCGACATGCCTATAACGATACCTGCCCTAAGTGCGTGAACCGAGGATTGAACTACCAATCCTGATATGTGTCGCACCCGCTGCAATCGCATCGGTAAAATCACCACTCATCCCAGCCGATACCCAGGTTGCATCTGGGAAAGCCTTTAGAAAGGTCCCACTAATGGTTTGCAAGGCACCAAATGCCAAATCTGGCGCTACATCCAATGGGGCTACAGCCATTAATCCTTGAAGAATTAAACCTGAATGCTCCGTAACCTTTGCTCCTAATTTAATTAATTCTTCCGGTGGAACACCCCCACGATCTGGTCGAATCGGCAGGTCTAAGGAGAGTTGTAAAAGTAGCGAAATTGGTTTTTTTAACTCAATGGATAATTGTTGAAGTGGAAGCAAATATCGTTCTTGGTCAAGTGAATGAATGAAATCAGCCCAGGTGGCAATAGAACGCAATTTGTTACGTTGTAACTGTCCTTGAAAATGCCACTTAACTTGATTGGCCTGGTCTTCGCTGCTTTCAGAATCCGCAACGTACTTCTTGAACTCTTCGACTTTGGCACGCGCTTCTTGATCTCGATTTTCTCCAAAATTTCGAAGCCCTAAATCATAGAGATGCACAACATCACTGACTGGAAAATTTTTGGTTACCGCAATTAAAGTAATCTCGGATCTATCTCTATTACTTTTTTCGACAGCACGAGTAATTTCACGTTCTACCGCCGCTAAATTTTGAGAAATCTCAATCCGTCTCGCACTACTAGACATTAACGTCTTCCGTGCACCACTACTCCGGCTTGACGGCCGGTGAGTTTATCTCGACGATAAGAGAAAAAAGATTGATCCTCGTGAGTACAAACGCCATTCCATTTACCCGGAATTTGCGCAGTAGATAAAATCGAGATTATTGCTTTAGGGATATCAATACTTGGAGCAGATCTTCTGGTCTGACTGGCAGCTATAGGCATGAAATCTTCAGCCTCATCACGCATTTCCTCAGATACTTCATAACATTTTCCACAAATTGTGGGCCCAATTTGAGCACTAATTCCAATCGCCCCCATGTCTCGCATTTGGGTGACTACTTTGTCAACAATATCTGCCAATAATCCCTTGCGGCCGACATGGACCGCCGCGGAAACTTGCTTGCTTGAAAGTAAAAGCGGAGCGCAATCTGCGAATAAAACTGCCAGTCCGTAATTTAACTCTCTAGTTATCAAAGCATCAGCAGTTGGAGAGATTGCAGGATCGCTCTCTTTGTCAATTATTGCAATTTTGTTTCCATGAACTTGATCCATAAAAAATAATTTTGCAGGAGCGACTTCAACTTTTGTTGCTAATGCTTCACGATTTTTTGCAACCGCTACCGGATCGTCCCCCACATTCGGCGACAAATTAAAGGTCGCAAATGGAGCCGCACTTGCGCCACCATTTCTATCGGTGTAGTAAAACTTCATTTACTTAAGGAAATCTGGGATATCCAACTCTTCAGTTGTTCCGTCTTCTTCGAAGATAATCCGTTTGCGCTCACGCGGTGGAGCGGTTGTAAGAGAGGCAGCGATATCAATTGGGTCACTCTTTTCATTACTTGAGGGTACCGCTACAGGAGCAGCCGCAGAAACAGTTGGTGGAGGTGAAACTATCTTGGTGGGTTCTCCGCCTTCAAATCCCGCAGCAATCACGGTTACTCGAACTTCATCCCCTAGTGCATCATCAATAACGGTTCCATAAATAATATTTGCATCTGGATGAGCTGAGGCTGCGACTAATTCTGCGGCTTCGCTAATTTCAAACAATCCTAAATCAGAGCCACCAGCAATTGAAAGTAGTACTCCGTGAGCGCCATCTATTGACGCTTCTAGTAATGGGCTGGCAATTGCCATTTCGGCGGCACGGGTTGCACGTGCTTCACCACGAGCAGATCCGATACCCATTAGTGCAGAGCCGGCATCTTTCATGACACTGCGAACATCTGCAAAATCTAGATTGATTAAGCCAGGTGTGGTGATCAAATCTGTGATTCCTTGTACTCCAGCAAGTAGGACTTGGTCTGCACTCTTAAAAGCTTCAAGTGCAGTTATGTTGCGATCTGAAATCGACAAGAGACGATCATTTGGAATCACAATTAATGTATCAACTTCAGCACGCAACTCTGCAATTCCTTCATCTGCCTGAGATGCGCGACGCTTTCCTTCAAATGTAAATGGACGAGTGACAACACCCACTGTTAGCGCACCTAATTCGCGCGCAATTTTCGCGATAATCGGGGCACCACCAGTTCCAGTTCCGCCACCTTCACCTGCAGTTACAAAAACCATATCGGCACCGCGCAATACTTCGGTAATTTCATCAACATGATCTTGTGCGGCTTGTCTTCCAATATCAGGCGAAGCACCTGCACCAAGTCCTCGTGTAACTACACGACCAATATCTAATTTCACATCAGCATCACTCATTAACAATGCTTGGGCATCAGTGTTAATCGCAATGAACTCGACACCTTTTAATCCAACATCGATCATTCGATTAACTGCATTTACACCGCCACCACCAATACCTACTACTTTGATGACAGCTAAATAATTTTGTGGTGTAGCCACTTGAAGCCCTCCTTAACGAAACCTCAATCTCTAGTTGAGAGTGAGCGAGTTCGCAAAACCTGGCTGAAGGTAGGGGGGAATTGCTCTGGCTACAAACACCTAGCGAATCTTTTTTTCTGTGTCGCGCTCTTTTGCGAAAGTATTTATCTAACTGTTGGAGCTAAAGGCGAAGAGATATCAAAAACTTTGACTTTTTTATTGTTTGGGTCGGCTAAAAGCTCATTCAAAACCTCTAGTTTCAAATCTTGCTCTTCTGAACCGCCCCAAATGATTTGCACTCCTTGAGTCAAATTAAAAGTTATTGAATCTCGGGTTTTGGCATCTATCGAGATAACCCGATTCTGGATCTTTGTGGGCAGGGTTTGGAAAATCTGCAATGTTTGGTTGAGCAAGATCTTAGAGGTCGAAGTTTTAATAATAGGTACTCCTCGTGGCACCTTTTTTACCTTCGCGAAAGTTACCCCCGAAGCATCTCCGACTAGAAATCCCCCTCCAGAGGCAGTAACTGCAATTTCTATCTTTCGCATCTTTAATTCAATTAATACCGAACTTGGTAATTGGCGATTTACATTCACATCTAAAACTTGCGGAAGGG
>CAYZBP010000017.1:0-11251 GCA_964476715.1 uncultured Bifidobacterium sp.
CGCTTCATGGTTTACGAAGATCTCCGGAGCGCGCGATTAATTTGCGCTCATCTGGGTAGGCAAGCCGAGTGGCGATTTCATCAAGTGGAAACCAATCAACTACATCAACTTCACTAATTTGCGGTGCGAGATCCCCACTAACTTCAGAAAAAAGAAAATGGTGAACAGTTTTATGAATGCGTTTTCCATCTGCCATAAACCAAAAATCAATGACACCTAAAGACCGAGTAATTTTGCTGACAATTCCAGTCTCTTCTTCAACCTCTCGCAGAGCGGCAGCTTCTGGAGTTTCCCCAGTTTCAATGTGACCTTTTGGAAGTGACCAAAGCGTGCGACCACGTTTGTCGTGCCGACCAATGAGTAAACCGCGCTCGCCGCTCAAATCAACAACTAAGCCCCCAGCGCTGATCTCCTCGACTCGGCGCGAAGTATTTGGGTTTTTGCTTTTATCTGTCTTAGCCGTTTTTTTCGGCGAAGACTTCTTCGCCTTTAAGTCACCATGCTTTGCCGCTCCCGGCTTAACAACAGAACTTTTGCTGTCATTTTTTTTCGCAACCGGCTTAACCGGTCCAGGTTTTGGCGTGGGCTGGGATTTTGGTGGACGCGGGGCAGGAATTGGCGAGGAAGGTAGCGTTTTTTTCGCCGCTAGCCCGTCCTCACCGGAGGTTCGGGACATACCCCTAGCCTACCCGCGTACCCTTCAACCCATGTCAAATGATCCGCACGCTTCGGCCGCTCAAGCCATAGCCGCATTGATCAAGGTCCCGCCTGAGGCAAATCAATTGGCGGACCGGTTTCGGGGAGCTGGCCATCGGCTGGCATTAGTAGGTGGACCGGTACGGGATGCGCTTTTAGACCGCAATAAAAATGCGAGTGGAGATTTAGATTTCACTACAGATGCTCTTCCTGAAATCACTAAAGAATTGTTAAGTGGCTGGGCAGATGCTGTGTGGAGTACGGGAATTGAGTACGGCACTATTGCTGCGCAAAAAAATGGTTTAAGTCTTGAAATCACAACTTATCGCAGCGAAAGTTATGACAAAGATAGCCGCAAGCCAGATGTGCAGTACGGAGATTCTCTCGAAGGTGATTTAAGTAGAAGAGATTTCACGGTGAATGCGATGGCTTTGGAATTAGACGGAAAAGAAAATCTGTTTATTGATCCGCATAACGGAATGCAAGATTTAATCGCGAAACAATTACGAACTCCCGGAACACCTGAACAATCTTTTAGTGATGACCCACTCCGAATGATGAGGGCCGCTCGATTCGCGGCTCAACTAGATTTTGCAATTGCACCCGAAGTTCGCGTTGCAATTATTGAGATGGCGGATAGGTTACAAATTATTTCATCAGAGAGAATTAGAGATGAATTTGTAAAAACTTTGATGTCCGTAAATCCACGACTTGGTTTAACTGTCTTGGTCGAAACTGGTTTAGCGGCACAATTTTTACCAGAACTTCCTGCACTACAACTTGAAATTGATGAACACCACCGTCATAAAGATGTTTATGAGCATTCACTTATAGTTCTTGAACAAGCAATTGATCAAGAAGAGCGACTTGGCGGACCAAATTTAATTTTGCGATTAGCCGCACTCTTACATGACATTGGAAAACCAAAAACTCGAGCGCTAATACCCGGAGGGGGAGTTTCATTTCACCATCATGAAATTGTTGGTTCCCATATGGCAAATAAGCGCTTGCGTGCATTGAAATTTGACCGAGAAACTATTAAAGATGTTTCAAAATTAGTTGAATTACATCTGAGGTTTCATGGATATGGAGATGCAGAATGGACCGATAGTGCAGTTCGCCGTTTTGTAAGAGATGCTGGTGAACTATTGACTCATTTGCACTTACTTACCCGCGCCGATTGCACGACCAGAAATGTAAGAAAAGCCGAATTACTTGCCGCAACTTATGATCAGTTAGAGGCTCGAATTGCACAACTTCTTGAAGAAGAGGAATTGGGCAAAATCCGACCAGACCTAGATGGCAACGAAATCATGGAAATTTTAAATTTAAAACCATCTCGAAAAGTTGGGGATGCTTACGAGTATTTACTGGAATTGCGAATGGAAAATGGTCCATTAGGACGTGAGCGCGCAATTAGTGAATTAAATAAATGGTGGAAAGAAAACAGCTAAACCATCGAATTAAACTGTTTTTGGTGAGTCTTTGAACCAATTTTTACGAAGTGAAATTGCCGCAACTAAATAAAGAATGGTAATAATTAACGGAAGAGTTATTCCAAGACCATTTTTTGGCATAACTACCGCGGCGATTAGCGAACCTGAAACAATTGCTGCATTAACAACTACATCGTAGACAGCAAAAACTCTTCCACGATAATCATCAGAAATTTTTTCTTGTACAAGTGCATCATTTGTGACTTTGACACCTTGGCCACCAAATCCACTGACAAATCCCATCGCGATCATCGCAATTTCACTCTGGGAGAAAACAAAAATTATTGGCCCAAGGCTTGCAATCAACATCGCTATTCGCATCCACCTATGCCGGCCAAACCGTCTTACGGCGGCTGGACTTACTATCGCACCTAACATAATTCCAACACCTGCAATAGTGATCGCTGTTGCAAATCCGCTCAATCCAGCATCAGGGTCATTTGGATTGTTAAAAGCATTTCGTTCTAAAATCAAAGCCATCAAGGTAAGCGCAGTTAGACCGCCCCTTTGAATCGCGACGGCAAGAATTCCAATACCGCTATCTCTATTGCTCTTTAGGTAAGAAAATCCATCGCGCATTTGTGAGAAGCCATCACTCCATTTTTTATTTTCGGCTTCAATTTCACTTTGAGTTGGTCCAAGCTCATTTCTTCTAAGTCGCAGTGAAAGCAAAGCTGAAATGAAATAACCAAGGGCCCCAAAAAGCACCAATGCAGCATCAACTTGGTCAGCACCATTCTGGGTTTCTAAAAGATTCCGTAAACCAATTCCGATTCCGCCACCTAAAACAATAGCGATCGTTCCTCCGGTAACTGTTAAGGCATTAGCGGCAACCAAAATTTCGCGGGTAACAACTCGCGGCAAGCTTGCTGACAATCCGGCGAGTATCAATCTGTTAATTCCAAATGAAATTAAAACAATTAGTGTTAATTCAAAGCCAGTCGCATTTAACAAAATTGCAGTTGCTACAACTAGCAAGGTGATTGTGCGTCCAAGATTTGCAAAAAACAAAATTTGGCGTCGTGAGTACTTGTCGAGAATTGTTCCAACAAAAGGACCAATCAATGAATATGGAAGTAAGACTGTGGTAAATGCAATGGCAGCAGCGGTGGCACTTGCTTGCCGCTCGGGTGAGAAAAGTACGTAAGATGCCAAAGCGCTTTGGTATAGACCGTCGGTTAATTGCGCACTCCATCGAACAGTTATTAAGCGCCACAATCGGTTTTCATTAAGTAACCGATGAGTTCTTGGCATAGGTGGAAGCCTAGAGCGTGCTGGGGTGATGCTGCGATTAGACTTATCTTTATGTGGTCTAAACGGGGCAGTATTGATTACACCCTTTCAAAGCGCGCCACATTAAACGCGCTCTTTAAAGGTTCCTCACATGCATCTGACGCTTGCGATGCAGATCCATATTTATTGCGTGCAGCAAAATTTCATGGCGAACCCTCTGGACGTAAATGTCCAATCTGTCGCAGCAAAGAGTTGATGGAAATTCGTTACACATTTGGAGATCAACTCGGCCAATATTCAGGTCGAATTAAATCAACTGATGAATTAATAGAAATGCAAAATGAATACGGTCAATTTAGAGTTTATATAGTTGAAGTTTGTCGAAACTGTCACTGGAATCATTTGCATCTGTCCTATTTATTAGGGGATGGCCAGGAGCGCAGACCGCCACGAAAGGTGCGTACCTTGGAGGATGAGGATTGGGTCAGTTAATCGCTAATCTGGGCGTATGAGCAAAGAGCCAGTGCCTGCAAGGGGTAAATCAACCCCAACAAGAAAGCGACGCAGGCGCAGCCGTGTTTCAGCAAAAAGAATTTTGTTGCGCTGGATTTTGGTTTTTGGGGGAATTGGTTTTGCAGCAGGCAGTGCACTAATTGTTTATTCATATTTCACAATTTCAATTCCAGACCCAAATGCTTATGTGACAAGCCAAGCAACCATTTTGCAGTATGACGATGGCAGTGAAATTGGAAGATTGGGTGCCCAAAATCGAACCAGCGTGCCATTGGCAAAAATTCCGATCGAATTGCGTCATGCCGTACTTGCTGCCGAAGATCGAAAGTTTTATACGAACCATGCAATTAGCCCAACTGGAATTTTGAGGGCGTTTTATTTAATGGCTCGAGGTGGCGCCGTTCAGGGTGGATCCACGATCACGCAACAATATGCAAAGACTGCTTTTCTATCGCGCGAGCAAACACTCAAGCGCAAATTAAAAGAGTTAATCATCGCTATAAAGTTAGAAAATCAATTGAGCAAAGATGAAATTTTAGAGTCGTACTTGAACACGATTTATTTTGGTCGTGGCGCTTATGGCGTTCAAACTGCCTCACAACAATATTTTGGATTAGATGTAGATCAGTTATCTATTAGACAATCCGCTGTTCTTGCCTCTGTATTGCGCTCGCCGGGTTATTACGATCCAGGTTTGCGAGATGGAAATGTTGAGAGATTAACTGCAAGATATAACTACACGATAAATGCGATGGTTGCAGCAGGCTGGGCAGATGAAAAATATTTAAAGATGAAAAAGCTTCCTCCGATCAAATCTAGATTATCTTCTGGAATTCTGGCCGGCCCTAAAGGTTATTTAATTGCCGCAATTCAAGCTGAATTAAACAAACTTGGATTTCCGGATGAGAAATTGATGATTGGCGGCTTGATTGTTAAGACAACGCTCAATAGACAAGCCCAGATTGCTGCAGTTAATGCGGTCGATACACAAGGACCTAAATCAGGACCAGCAAATCTGCATATTGGATTGGCATCTGTACGACCTGGAACTGGTGCGATAGTTGCCATGTATGGAGGACCTGATTATTTAAAGCGGCAATTAAATAATGCAACTCAAGGTATAGCCCAAGCCGGATCTACCTTTAAGCCGTTCGCATTGATTGCTGGATTGGAAAAAGGAATTTCATTAAGCAGCATCTGGAATGGAAATTCACCTCAAACATTTGATGATGCCGGAAAACCTTACGAAGTAGGTAATTTTGGCTTGAAATCCTTTGGAGATATATCTTTATTAAAAGCAACTGCAAGTTCGGTTAACACTGTTTATGTACCACTTGGAATTTATGCTGGACCAGAAAATGTTATTGATGTTGCAAGAAGAGCTGGAATTCCACAATCGGTCGAGATGGTGGCTACACCTTCAGTTGTACTTGGTGTTGCTAGCCCAAGAGTCATTGATGTTGCCGCTGCATTTGCAACATTTGCATCACAAGGTGTTTATGCAAAACCTTATTTAGTTCAAGATGTAACTGGAAGAAATAAGGGCTTGCTGTATCAAGCAACACCTACCGGCCAAGAAGTTTTTGCTAAAGATGTTATGGCTGATTTATCGCACGCGCTGCAAGAAGTTGTTCGCACGGGTTCGGGTTTTGCTGCTAAAAAACTTGGAAGACCTTCTGCAGGTAAAACTGGAACCAGCCAAGAAAATGCTTCTGCTTGGTACAGCGGGTACACCCCACAACTAGCAACTGCAGTTGGTATTTATCGTGATGATGCAACTGAAAGTTTGCGCGGAACTGGTGGCCTAAAAACAGTCACGGGAGGATCATTCCCGGCTCGGATTTGGACCGCTTATATGAAAGGTGCCCTTAAGGGTGAACCAATTTTAGATTTCCCAGAACCGGCATACATCGGCGGAGAAGATCCAACACCAGCGCCAATTTCAGGCCAAGAAATTCCAGCGCCTCCGGCAGCACCATCAGTGCCGCTTCCTATTTACACACCAAAGAATTAATCAAAAACCACTTGATCAAATGCGGTCGTCGTAAAGCGCACATCTACATCTAACTCGCTACCAACTTTCGGTGCTTTTTTACCTTTAAAAGTTAACAACGAAAGATGCATATGTGGGGCTTCGGCAAATTCAAGTTTTTTACCATTCCAACTAAAAGGGCTTGGGTTCCAGCCAAATAAATTCAATACAGATTTGATCAAGGCTTTAACCTGTGAAAGAAAATCTCTCTTAGGTGTTGCGATTTCTAAACCAACACCATGAGAAGTTCCACCACTTGCGATAACCAACCATCCGCGACCAATTTTATATTGGCGATAACCCACCGAAGTTGGTTTGTCGATTGCATGCAGATCTAAAACTTGAGCCTTAGCCTTTAATGCTGAACGATCTCCGAGCCACAATTTTGTTCCGATACGAATCTTCCACACAATCTGTGGCCACTTTTGTTTTAACTTAATCAAATCGTTTTTAGAGATATGTGAAACCCAAACCGTATCTTTAAATTCGGCCGTAGCTATTCCCCGCTCAGTTATGGATTGCAAACTTTTATCAATCCAATCAGCGGCAGAACTTTTTTGATCGATGGGCAAGTGAATTGCGATTCCTTGACACTTCCCACCCTTGCTGTATTTCTCAAGCGCATTTCCTAAATCTGCTACAGAAAAACCATGACGATGAATTGGTGTTAAGAGTTCAAGCACAAACTTTTTTGGCATTTCTGCTGAAAACACCGAAGAGTGCGGTGAAATTGTGTGAATGACTTTTTCACTATCGCTAGATGCGCTAGGAGAAAGCAAAAGAATCTCTCCAGGAAAAACACTTGCTATTTCTTTCGCTTCAGCGACCGTGGCTACAGCAACAACTGGGAGATTCAAATCCTTTGCTTCTTGAGCTAATACTTTTTTCCCGAATCCATAACCGTTTCCTTTAATCACCGGGACTACTTGTGCATCGCTTTCGGCCAAAACAGTCGCTAGGTGATTGCGCCACTTGGCGCCGTCAACATGCAGGATTAAGGACATGGGTTAATTCTCTCAGTTATTTCCGATTGAGGTAAGCCCGGAAGGCTTTGTAGAGCAATTTATTGAGCGGAAGATCCCACTCCCCGATTAATTCAGTCGCAGATCCGCCTACGCCCACTTTAAATTGAATCAATCCCGCATGTGCATCATTTTGATCTACTGTGGAAGTGATTCCGCGTAAATCATAAGTATCGCAATTACTTTGTAGTGATTGCTGCATCATCGCCCACTGCAAAACATTGCTGCCACGAGCCTCACGGCCATAGGTGGAAGAAGCGCCATAGAGATACCAACTATGTTTGTTTAGAGTAACCAAAATAGTTGCAGCGATAATGCTTTCATTCCATTTTGCCAAAAATAGTGTGAAGTTGTTTTCATTTTCTTTGCGCATGGCATCCCACATTTTTTCAAAATATGAAAGTGGACGTGGAGTGAAGTGATCGCGATTAGCGGTTTCTAAATAAACTTCATGGAACTTAGCCAAATCTTCGCGAGAACCTCTGATTACTTGAACATTTTCTTTCTCACCTTTTTTAATATTTCGGCGCCAAAGTTGGTTAAAACCTTCTAATACATCCGCTTCGGATTTCCCAGTAAGTGATAACTGGTAAACATATTTTGGTTGCCCCGCTGCAAATCCGTTGACATCATCAATGCTTGGCTTGAAACCATTTACTCTTAAAATATTTTCAATTGCATGTGCATCAGGATTTATCCAAGTAGGAGTAACTTCTTGTAAAGATTTTTTGCTCTCATCAGCCAACGCTTCTTTTATCGTTTCGCTACTCCAACGATTTTTTACCACCATCGGTCCGACTCGAAGTGCAAAACCATTTTGGGAGATTGCGTATGCGCGCAATAGCGGTACCGCAGCTGCTAAATATTTCGCAGGAAGGGCTGGACCTTCGGGGATGTACAGAAAGTACCGATTTAACTTTGGCATTTTTCGCGCAAGCACCAGCGCAGTACCGACTAATTCTTTTGCTTCAAAAAAACCAATCACCTTGGATTTCCATCCAGCTTTAACCTGGGCCCACGCTGGAGTTTGCAGAAAAGAAGGGTCAATCTCACGGGCGGCGACCTCTGATTCCAGAAAGGCTTGCGCCTGTTCGGGGGTAATTTGAAGGATCTCCACAGGGCGAGCCTAGGGCTGGGGATGGGATTTCGGAGGGAGGGTGGGAACCGGTAGCCTTACCCATCTCACCTTCGGAAGCGATGAAGAAGGCGAGACGCGCTAAACCTCCTGTTACAGAAATTCTGTGACCGCTTAGTCCAAAGGAGTTGGTTATAAATGCGTCATTATGAACTGATGGTCATCCTTGACCCAGATCTAGAGGAAAAAACAGTCTCCCCAAGTCTCGAGACTTACCTCAAGATCATCAAAGATAGCGGTGGTCGTGTAGACCGTCTTGATATCTGGGGCCGACGTCGTATGTCATTCGAAATTGCGAAGAAGCCAGAAGGCATTTACGCAGTTGTTGATATGCATTGCGAACCAGCCGCAGTAAAAGAGTTAGACCGCCAATTAAATCTAAATGAAGCAGTGCTTCGCACAAAAGTTATACGTCCCGAAAAATAATTTAGATACTTCCAGAGATAACGAGAGACGGGAAAAAAGATGGCTGCTGGTGACACAGTTATCACGATCGTCGGCAATTTAGTTGATGATCCTGAATTGCGCTTCACTCCTTCGGGAGCTGCGGTTGCAAAGTTTCGCATTGCATCTACTCCACGCTTTTTAGATAAAGCGACCAATGAGTGGAAAGACGGCGATTCTTTATTTCTTTCATGCAATGTTTGGCGTCAGGCAGCAGAGAATGTTGCCGAATCACTTACTCGCGGAATGCGCGTAATTGTGCAAGGTCGTTTGAAACAACGTTCATATGAAACAAAAGAGGGAGAGAAGCGAACTGTCTACGAAATTGAAGTAGATGAGGTCGGTCCTTCCCTTCGCAATGCATCGGCAAAAGTCACTAAAGCTGCTCGTACATCTGATGGCGGTCGCGCAAGCGCATCTGCTGCAACAGGTGGAATGAGCGATGATCCATGGGCTGCCTCTTCAACAGATTCATGGGGAGCACCTGTTGGCGCAAGTGATGAGCCACCGTTTTAATAATTTAATAATCCATCCGACCACCTATTAATAAACATTAATAGCCATTCCCGCTTTCAAAAGAAGCGGGGCACCCCTAGGGAGCACCACAATGGGATCAAAAGAAAAGAAACAAAAGAACAGCAAGAGCGCAGTTGTTAAGAAAGTTTTTAAGACAAAGCCGTGTTCATTCTGCCGTGACAAAGTTACTTATATCGATTACAAAGATATTCCAACTTTGCGCAAGTACATCTCAGATCGCGGCAAGATTCGCGCTCGCCGAGTTACTGGAGCATGCACGCAACACCAACGTCAGATTGCAACAGCGGTAAAAAATAGCCGTGAAGTTGCATTACTTCCATACACATCGACAGCACGATAGGGGGCATGAGATGAAATTAATTCTTACTCAAGAAGTAAATGGTCTCGGTCATCCAGGAGATGTCGTTACTGTTAAAGATGGATTTGCGCGCAACTTTTTAGTACCAAATGGCAAAGCAATTGCTTGGTCAACTGGTGGCGAAAAGCAGATCACAAGCATTCGACGTGCTCGTAAAGCTCGCGAGATTCGCGATGTCGAACATGCACGCGAAATCAAAGCAACACTTGAAGGTGCCGATGTAAAAGTTGGTGCAAAAGTTGGTACTGCTGGCCGCTTGTTCGGATCAGTAACTGACAAAGATGTTGCTCAAGCAGTTAAGAGTGCGATTGGTATTGATGTAGATCGTCATCGCATCAAGATGGCTGGACATATCAAAACTCTTGGTCGCCACAGCGTGAAAGTAACTTTGCTTTCAAATGTTGTTGCAACTGTAAATATCGAGGTTGTACCTGCTTAAGTAAAGAGATCAGAAATTCAGGGCCTGCTCAATTGAGTGGGCCCTTTTTCTTGATTCTTTCCGGGCAGGCCAATAATCCAGCTGTCCAGATGTTGAGATTGGGGAAAAAACCTCTGTCCACACCTGCTTTAAGGCGAGGAACGGGTCCGACCTGCACCGTTACTGCGAGCTAAGGGATAAGGGTTAATTACCTACCTTCTTATCCACAACTTCTCCCCTTCAAAATCCAAGTTATCCACAGTTACTCCCCTACTTTTCACACAGCCCATCTGGGGGTGTCGGTGATCTTGCGTATCTTGCGCAGTACAACAATTGCAGGCAGGGGGTGGGCAGATGTCAGTCGCAGAATTACCCAACCGTTCCCCAGAGTTTGAACGGGTCCCGCCGCACGATGTTGTAGCTGAGCAAGGTGTTCTCGGCGGAATGATGTTAAGTAAAGATGCAATCGCCGATGTTGTTGAACTTTTGCGCGGAAATGATTTTTATCGACCAGCACATGAATTAATTTATGAAGCAATTTTAGATTTGTATGGACGCGGCGAACCTGTTGATGCCGTAACTGTTTCTGCCGAACTAACAAAACTTGGCGATATTGGTCGCGTCGGTGGCGCACCTTATATGCACACACTTATTGCATCAGTTCCTACAGCAGCAAACGCTGGTTACTACGCACGTATTGTGCGCGAGCGCGCAATCTTGCGACGCTTAGTAGAAGCGGGTACAAAGATTGTGCAACTTGGTTTTGCAAGTGAAGGCGAAGTTGATGATGTTGTTGATCAAGCACAAGCAGAGGTTTATGCAGTAACTGAACGTCGCGCAAGTGAAGATTATCAACCACTAAATGTTTTGCTTGCTGGAACTTTGGATGAGATTGAAGCAATTGGTTCGCGCGGTGGAAAATTAAGTGGAGTGCCAACCGGATTCCAAGATTTAGATGAATTAACAAATGGACTGCATCCAGGAAACATGATTGTTATTGCAGCGCGACCAGCTATTGGTAAATCAACTCTTGGACTTGATCTTGCGCGCCATGCATCCATCAAACATGGATTGGCTTCAGTAATTTTTTCTCTTGAAATGGGTCGCAACGAAATCACCATGAGAATGCTTTCCGCTGAAGCTCGAGTACCGCTGCACAATATGCGAAGTGGAACAATGAGTGATGATGAGTGGGGTCGCTTAGCGCGGCGAATGGGCGAGATTTCAGATGCGCCTTTGTTTATTGACGATTCACCTAACTTAACTTTGATGGAGATCCGCGCAAAAGCCCGCCGTCTTAAGCAACGTCACGGTTTAAAGTTAATAATTATTGATTACTTGCAACTTATGACCAGCGGAAAACGTGT
>CAYZBP010000018.1:0-7267 GCA_964476715.1 uncultured Bifidobacterium sp.
GGAATTATTGTTGTTGACTTCATCGACATGATTCTTGAATCTAACCGCGATTTAGTTTTGCGTCGATTGACTGAATGTTTAGGTCGCGATCGAACAAAGCATCAAGTTGCTGAAGTAACCTCACTTGGTTTGGTGCAGATGACTCGTAAACGCGTCGGGCAAGGATTGATTGAAGCTTTCTCAACCACTTGCGAAAGTTGCAACGGCCGCGGAATTCATATCCACGTCGATCCAGTTCCGGTATCTCCAGAGAATTTGCGTCGCGATGAAGTTGCCGCGACTCCTGGGGCTAGAGATGAAGATGATGAAGAACGAGCTGAAATTGCCGGGGATGAGGATGTTTTGGTGGTTGCTGCCGCTGAGAAGACCAATCCAGCCGATTCAGTCGAGCATTCTGAGCACTCCGATCAACCTGAGCCTTCAGCTGCCCCAACCAGAAGAGGCCGCCGCCGAGTTACCAGCGGGGGAATCATCACCCCTGGGGCCGCAGAATGAGCCTCGCCGACCAATAGTTCTCAGTTTGACCCAATGGTGCGTAAATCCGTACCCTTAGCACTTCAATTAGAGGAGTTCCCATCGTGTATGCAATTGTTAAAGCTGGCGGCCGCCAGGAAAAAGTAGCGGTCGGCGACACCCTGCTCATGGATCGCGTAGCTGCTGCTACCGGCGCGACAATTACGTTGCAAGCTCTCTTGCTCGTCGATGGCGCAAAAGTTACGACAGACACAGCCGGCATTAATGTCAGCGTCGAAGTTCTTGAAGAGATCAAAGGTCCAAAGATCGACATCCTTCGTTACAAGAGCAAGACCGGTTATCGCCGCCGTCAAGGTTTCCGTGCAAAATTAACACGCGTTAAAGTCACATCCATCAACGGTGTGAAATAGGAATTGGGGGAGCTTTCAAATGGCAAGTAAAAAGGGAGTCTCGTCAACACGTAACGGTCGCGATTCAAACGCGCAGTACCTTGGCGTAAAGCGCTACGGCGGACAAATTGTTAAGACCGGCGAAATTTTGATTCGTCAACGTGGAACCCATTTTCACCCAGGATTAAATGTTGGTCGCGGTAAAGATGACACATTATTCGCACTAGCTGCAGGAATTGTTGAATTTGGACAAGCTCGTGGCCGTCGCGTTGTAAAAGTTGTTCCGCAATAAATTAACCCGTATTCAAAAAGCGGGTCCGATTACGGACCCGCTTTTTTATTTTCTTGAGAAGGAGCGATCAAAATGACCACTTTCGTTGATCGCGCGCTTTTAATTGCAACTGCTGGAAATGGTGGCGATGGATGTTCATCTGTTCACCGTGAAAAATTCAAACCTCTTGGTGGTCCTGATGGCGGTACTGGTGGTCGCGGGGGAGATGTAATTCTTGTTGTAGATCAAAGCATTACAACTTTGCTTGATTTCCATTACAGTCCACATCGCCGGGCAACATCTGGCCGATTAGGCAAAGGTGGACACAAAGATGGTCCAGATGGAGAAGATTTAATTGTTCCAGTTCCAGAAGGCACAGTTGTTCGTGGCCCAAATGGAGAACTCATTGCAGATTTATTGGGCAATGGAACAAAATTTATTGCTGCGCGCGGTGGTGCGGGTGGATTAGGAAATGCTGCGCTTTCTTCTTCAAAAAGACGAGCACCAGGTTTTGCTCTACTTGGCGAGCCAGGTGAAAGCGTACATCTATCGCTCGAATTAAAAAGCGTTGCAGATATTGCGTTAGTTGGATATCCAAGTGCCGGTAAATCATCATTGATTGCTGCCATCTCTGCAGCGCGACCAAAAATTGCTGAGTATCCATTTACAACTTTGGTTCCTAATTTAGGTGTAGTTGAAATTGGGGAACATCGATTTACTGTTGCTGATGTTCCAGGTTTAATTCCAGGGGCCAGCCAAGGAAAAGGATTAGGTCTTGAGTTTTTGCGCCACGTAGAACGTTGCGCTGCACTCGTACAAGTTTTGGATTGCGGAACACTGGAATCTGACCGAGATCCAATTCATGATTTTGATGTAATTGAGGCCGAACTCGCATTTTATGGTGGTCTTGAAGATCGCCCAAGAATTGTTGCGCTAAACAAAGTCGATCTTCCTGATGGACGTGCAATGGCCGACTTGGTCGAGGCAACTTTGCGCGAGCGTGGACTTGAGGTTTACCAAGTCTCTGCTGCAACCCATGAAGGTTTAACTGATTTGCTTTATGCGATGGCACGTTTAATTAAACGCACTCCAAAAGAGAGCACTGATCCAGTTCGAATTATTTTGCGTCCACGTGCAGTTGATGAATCAGATTTCACTACCTTTAAAAATGATGCCGGTATTTATGTAGTGCAGGGAATTAAACCTGAACGTTGGGTAAGACAAACAAATTTCAGCAATGCTGAAGCTATTGGTTACTTGGCCGATCGTTTGGCACGTCTCGGAGTGGAGAAAGAGTTATTCAAACTCGGAGCACGCGGTGGAAGTGAAGTCCAAATTGGCCTCGGGGAAGATGCGGTCAGTTTTGATTGGGAACCAACGCTTGAAGCGGGTGCTGAGATTTTGCTTGGACCACGTGGTCAAGATTTGCGTTTAGATATGCGCCACGCCTTATCTGGAAGTACTGGAAGTGCTGGTGAGGGCGGAGAATGGGAAGAAGTTGGTGCATTACTACTAGGTGATGGTGAAGATGACCTCCAATAATTTAGAGAATGCAAGAGAAGAAGTAATAAAAGCAAAACGTGTTGTGCTTAAAGTCGGTTCTTCTTCATTAACTGGAAGTGCTGGAGCAGGTCTAGATACAACTGCAGTAGATAAATTGGTTGATGCGGTTGCGATACTTAAAAAACGCGGAGTAGAAGTTTTAGTCGTTTCATCTGGCGCAATTGCTGCAGGGCTTTCTCCACTTGGGTTGACTACCCGTCCTAAAGATTTAGCAACACAACAAGCAGCTGCGTCTGTCGGACAAGGGCTTTTGATTTACAGATATACCGAATCTTTTGCCAGACATGGAATTACTGCATCACAAGTTTTAATCACAAGTGATGATGTGGTTAGACGTAGCCATTATCGGAATGCCCAACGAACTTTTGATCGACTTTTAGCTCTTGGAGTAGTTCCCGTCATTAATGAAAATGACACAGTGGGAACTCAAGAGATTAGATTCGGCGACAATGATCGTCTGGCTGCTTTGGTATCTCACTTAGTCCATGCTGATTTGTTAATTTTGCTCTCAGACATCGACGCTCTTTATGATGCGCCACCAACTTCTGCCAATGCAAAACAAATAACTGATGTCAGAGATTTTGCTCTTCTCGACGACGCTCAAATTGGCGGTGCTGGAAACGCCGGAGTTGGCAGTGGGGGAATGGTTACCAAAGTTGAAGCTGCTCGAATTGCAACAGGTGCTGGGATCCCTGTAGTTCTTACATCTCTTGCGAACGTTTCATCAGCTGTGAGCGGTGCCGAGATTGGAACTTTATTTCATGCTAACGGCGTGCGAACATCATCCCGTGCTCTTTGGTTAGCACATGCATCTTTGCCAAAAGGCAAGTTACATCTTGACGCTGGAGCAACCGCTGCAATCCGCGATCGCGGAACATCATTGCTGCCAGCAGGTGTGACTAAAGTCGAAGGAGATTTCTCGGCTGGAGATCCGGTTGATTTACTTTCACCAGATGGTGAAGTAATTGCGCGCGGTCTAGTGGCTTTTGATGCTGAAGAAATCCCACAGTTATTGGGCAAATCTACGAAAGAGTTAGGTGCCGCATTAGGTGCAGAGTACGAACGCGAATTAGTGCATCGCGACGACTTGTCGCTAATTTGATTATCATCAACCAAATTTTGTTGCTAGTGCTTGCAAAATTGCAGCAGTTGGTTCTTCATCAGCGTCAACCAAACTGTCGCTCAATTTAACAATAACTGTTCTAGTTTTTGGAACTACATATACAAATTGACTATGTAATCCAAGCATCATCAGAGAACCTGGACTTGGGTGCCAAATTTGCGCACCGTATCCCCAGTTATGATCAAGAGTTTCAACCGGATTTGATAAACGGGTAATCCATGAGGCGCTGACCAGTTGTTTGTTGCCAACAAATCCATCCATAGCTAAAAGATTTCCAATTCGCGCATAATCCCGAGCCGTAGCGTTAAAGCAACAGAAAGTTTTTTCTTGTCCGCCGACGTGATCAACATTCCACGTTGCAGGATATTGAGCACCGATAGGTTGCCAAAAATTTGTGGAGAAGTAATCAGCGACTTTTTCTCCGGTAACTTTCTTAATGATCATGCCGAGCATTTGCGTATCGACACTTCGATATTCGGCTTTAGTACCTGGCTCAAACATCATCTTGCGGTTGTTGCCCATAAACCATGGAATATCTGTAGAGGCGTACATCTGGGCAATCGCTACACCCCAGCCAGATGGACCTGAAGGGTAGTTGTCACTAACGCCGACACCACTTCGCATATCAAGGAGTTGTCCGATGGTTACTTTGTCGAATGAAGTTCCATTAGATAAATCTGGGAAGAACTTAATGAAAGTATCGCTCTCACTTATTTTGCCCTCAGAAACTAATTTTCCAATCATCAAAGAGGTTAATGTTTTTGCAACTGAGTAAGAAGGAAATTGGAATTCTGGAAAAAATTTCTTGTTGTACCACTCATAAGTTATGGTGCCATTTCGCATTACCAGGAAAGCGTTAGTTTTTGTTTCCTTTAGAAATTTTCCAAATTTAATTTGGCGACCTTTGAATAGCACTCCATATGGCATCTTTTCCGGTACAACTTGAAGTTGAGTGGGAGTTGCAGCGGGAGCGACTGTATGGGCTGGAAGCAATTTTGGTGTCGCCGATGGAGCGGCAAGTCCCAGGCGGGCGGTAGCTATTGGGTTTGGGTAATGGACAACCCGCAATCCGCTATAGGTCAATAAAAAGATTCCAATTAGGGTAATTGCAAGAATTCGGCTCCAACGCAAAAGTGCTTTCATGCATGCGATCTTATCTCTTGGTTAGGCTTATCCCATGACCACTCACATTGAAACCTTGGCTAGCGCGGCAAGATCAGCTGCTCGGGTTTTAGCTGGCACAAGTCGCGAAGATAAAGATCGGGCTTTAAATGCTATAGCAGATCATCTTCTCGCCCATGAGAGTGAAATTTTGTCGGCTAATCATGAAGATGTGCTTAGGTCGCAAGCCGAGGGGATTACCGAATCCTTAATCGATCGATTGAAATTAAATCCAAAACGGATTGCTGAAATCGCAAATGGCGCCAGACAAATTGCTGCGCTTCCGGATCCAATCGGACGCGTGATTAGAGAACGTACTCTTGAAAATGGTTTGCATTTAAAGCAAGTCTCTGTTCCATTTGGTGTTGTTGGAATGGTTTACGAAGCAAGACCTAATGTGACTGTTGATGCAGCAGTGATTTTGATTAAGGCCGGAAGTGCCGCGTTATTGCGTGGATCATCAACTGCTGCAAAAAGTAACGAAGTATTAGTCAATGTAATGAGAAGTGCGATTACCTCAGTCGGACTTCCTGCAGATATTGTGCAATTGGTTTCATCACATGATCGATCAACTGTGCGTGAATTGTTAAACGCACGCGGCTTAGTAGATTTGGTAATTCCGCGGGGAAGTGCGGCACTAATTAGAACAGTGGTGGATGAATCATCCGTTCCTACAATTGAAACTGGTGCTGGTGTTTGTCATGTTTACATCGATAAAGATGCGGATTTCAAAAAGGCAATTCCAATTATCATCAATTCAAAATGCCACAGACCAAGTGTTTGTAATGCTGCAGAAACTTTATTAGTTCACCAAGACGTTTCTGCAGAGTTTTTACCAATGGCGCTAAAAGCCTTAGATGAACAAGGTGTTCGTCTACATGGTGATGCTCAAGCAATTCAGATAGCCAAGAGCTGCAATGTGGAAATGGTGTTGGCTACCGAAGAGGATTGGTCAACAGAGTATGGAACATTAGAAATGAATATTGCCATTGTCGCTAATCGACAAAGTGCGAATGACCACATAAATAAATATGGAACTCAACATACTGAATCCATTGTTACCGAATCACAAAGCACTGCAGCTGCATTCATTGCAAACGCGGATGCTGCAGCAATCATGGTAAATGCATCTACGCGATTCACCGATGGGGAGCAGATGGGCTTTGGCGCTGAGATCGGAATTTCGAATCAGAAACTGCATGCACGTGGGCCAATGGGCCTCGAAGAGATGACCACTACAACATGGATCGTGACTGGAAGCGGTCAAATCCGCGAGTAAGACGCAGGTAGGATTGGGAATATGTCCCGGATTTCAAATGAGGAAGTAGCGCGTATCGCGCATTTAGCTCGTCTTGAATTGAGCGATAATGAAATAGCCGAATTAGCGGGCGAGATGGAAGCAATTTTAGGTGCAGTAGCCAGAGTCCAAGAGGCAGCAAAAAGCGATGTTGTACCAACTTCGCACCCTCTTGCATTAGTGAACGTGACGCGACCAGATGTAGTTCGCCCAAGTCTGACTCCAGAGAGTGCTTTGTCTGGAGCACCAGCAAGTGAAGAAGATCGATTTAGAGTTCCACAAATTTTAGGTGAAGAAGCATGAGTGAATTAATTTACAAAAGTGCCGCGCAATTATCAGAGAGCTTGGCCAAAAAAGAAGTTTCTGCACGCGAGGTTACGCAAGCACATCTAGATCAAATTACTAAAGTTGATAAAGCGGTGCATGCATTTTTATTTGTAGATACAGAAGGTGCATTGGCTCAAGCCGATCAAGTAGATGCGGCTCGCGCAAAAGGTGAGAATCTCGGTCCACTAGCAGGTGTTCCACTTGCTCTAAAAGATATTTTGGCACAAGAAGGAATACCTACAACTTGTGGTTCAAAAATTCTAGAAGGATGGCGTCCTCCATACAGCGCAACAGTTGTTAAAAAGTTACGCGCAGCCGGAGTAGTGATTCTTGGCAAAACAAATATGGATGAGTTTGCGATGGGTTCATCAACCGAAAACTCTGCATTTGGCACAACTCAAAACCCATGGGATCTAACTCGAATTCCGGGTGGTTCTGGTGGAGGTTCAGCAGCTGCACTTGCAGCATTTGAAGCACCTCTTGCAATTGGAAGCGATACGGGTGGATCGATCAGACAACCTGCGGCAGTAACCGGAACTGTCGGCGTGAAACCAACTTATGGTGGCGTTTCCCGTTATGGCGTTATTGCTTACTCTTCTTCGCTAGATCAAGTTGGTCCGTGCGCACGTACAGTTTTAGATACAGCGTTACTTCATGAAGTC
>CAYZBP010000018.1:7304-11189 GCA_964476715.1 uncultured Bifidobacterium sp.
ATGATGATTACGATGCAACAAGTATTAATGCTCCAACTCCACCTGTAGTTGCCGCTGCAAAACGTGCGGATGTTAAAGGTATGAGAATCGGCGTCATTAAAGAATTATCTGGTGATGGATATGAAAGTGGAGTTAGTGAAAGATTTGAAGAATCCCTAGAAATCCTGCGTAGCCAAGGTGCAACAATTGAGACGGTTTCTTGTCCAAATTTTGATTATGGATTAGCTGCTTACTATTTGATTGCACCAAGTGAAGCATCTTCGAACTTAGCGCGTTTTGATGCGATGAGATATGGATTGCGCGTTGGTGATGATGGTTCACGAAGTGCCGAAGAGGTTATGAGCATGACTCGTGCGGCTGGATTTGGACGAGAAGTAAAACGCAGAATTGTTCTTGGAACCTATGCTCTTTCTGCCGGCTACTACGATGCTTACTACGGCAGTGCTCAAAAAGTTCGGACATTAATTATACAAGATTTTGCCAAAGCATTTTCATCGGTAGATGTATTGGTTTCACCTACAACCCCAACCATCGCCTTTCCAATCGGTGCGAAAAGCAATGACCCAGTCGCGATGTATTTAAGTGATGTTGCAACAATCCCAGTAAACCTTGCTGGTGTTGCCGCTATGTCACTTCCTGCCGGATTATCTGAAGGTTTGCCTGTCGGTTTTCAAATCATCGCACCGGCCATGAAGGATGATCGTCTGTATCAAGTAGGCGCAGCATTAGAGCGTGAGCTAGCAGCAAAATGGGGTGGAGTGCTTACAACTAAAGCACCTAAGTTAAATTCATCGGCAGGTGCATAACGATGTTGACTTACGACGAGATAATTGAAAAGTACGAACCCGCTTTAGGGCTTGAAGTTCACGTTGAACTCGGAACAAAAACAAAAATGTTTTGTGGTTGTCCAACAGAGTTTGGTGCTGAGCCAAATACTCAGGTGTGCCCAGTTTGCTTGGGAATGCCTGGAGCATTGCCATTTGTTAATGAACGGGCAATTGAGAGCACAATTTTAATTGGTTTAGCACTTAACTGTTCTATCGCACCTATGTCACGTTTTGCACGTAAAAATTACTTCTACCCAGATATGCCAAAGAATTTTCAAATTTCTCAATATGACGAACCGATTTGTATTGATGGCTACTTGGATGTGGAGTATGAAACTCCAGAGGGCATGAAAACCTTCCGTATTGAAATTGAACGTGTGCACATGGAAGAAGACACTGGAAAATCTCTGCATGTTGGCGGAGCGACAGGTCGAATCCACGGTGCTGAATATTCACTCTTGGATTACAACCGTGCAGGTATTCCATTAGTGGAGATCGTTACTAAAACGGTTTTAGGGACTGAACGGTACGCACCTCAAATTGCAAAAGCTTATGTAAAAGAGTTGCGAGATATTTTACGGGCTCTTGGCGTTAGTGATGTGAAGATGGAGCAAGGCTCTCTCCGTTGTGATGCAAATATTTCTTTGTCACCTCGCGGAAGTGGAAAACTTGGCACTCGCAGTGAAACTAAAAATGTGAACTCACTTCGTTCTGTTGAACGTGCAATCACCAGCGAGATGCACCGTCATGCGCAAAGACTTGAAGCAGGGGAGCGCGTCGTACAAGAGACTCGACATTTCCAGGAAGATTCTGGAACCACTCGCTCTGGACGTTCAAAGGAACAAGCTGAGGATTATCGCTACTTTCCTGAACCAGATTTGTTACCGGTTGCACCTTCCGCAGAATGGATCGAAGAATTAAGAGCACAACTTCCGGAACGACCTTCCGCCCACCGCGCTCGATTGCAACAACTTTGGCAAGTTCCAGATAAAGAAATGGCCGCGATGATCAACGCGGGAGTAGTCGGAATTGTTGAAGAAACTGTTGCAGAAGGTGCAGACCCAACTAAAGCCCGAACTTGGTGGCTTGGAGAAATTTCACGACTTGCTAATGAGCGCGAAGTTGAAGTTGCTGAAATGCCGATCACACCAAAAGATGTGGCTGAGATTATTGCGCTAGTAGCAGCCGGGGAATTAACAGATAAATTAGCCAGACAAGTTGTTGAAGGTGTTATCGCTGGTGAAGGTAAACCTAAAGAAGTTATTGCAGCGCGTGGAATCAAAGTTGTATCTGATGAAGGGGAGTTGGTTGCAGCGATTGAAAGAGCAATCGCAGCGCAACCTGAAACAGCTCAAAAAGTTAGAGATGGAAATATTCCAGCAGCAGGTGCATTAATCGGCGCAGTTATGAAAGACACTAAAGGCCAAGCAGATGCAGCCCGCGTTCGCGAACTTCTGCTTGGCCTTTTAGCTTAAGGCAGAGTTAATCTTTTTCGACTAGTGATTCCTTACCAACCTTGATAAAGACCATCATCACAATAGCTGCAACAATCAACATCGCAGCACCCGCTTTAAATGATGCGGTGTAGCCATGGGTTAAAGCAAAAACTTGAGCTTTGTCTCCAAGTCCGGGATTGTTGATCAAGTAATTAGCGGCAGATGTTGCAGCGATCGTATTTAACAAAGCAGTACCGAGCGAGCCACCAACTTGCTGACTGGTATTTAGAGCTGCACTTGCTACTCCTGAATCACGTCCACCAATTCCATGAAGCGCAGTGGTCGAAATAGGAATAAAGACCAAAGCCATTCCAGTACTCATGATCAACAATGAAGGCAGAACGTGAGTTATATAAGCTGTTTCAGGCGTGATAAATGTTAAGAGGTACAAGCCAACTGTTGATTGAATCAATCCCCAGATAATTAATGGTTTCGGCCCAACTCTTGGAAGTAATTGACTTGCGACTCCGGCGAAAAGAATTATTCCGATTGAGAATGGCAGGAATGCAAATCCAGTTCTTAGTGGTGAATATCCCAAAATTACTTGTAGGTAGAGTCCGAGGAATAAGAACATTGAGAATAATCCAGCACCAACCATCATCGAACCAAGGTATGAACCTCCACGGTTTCGTTCAGTGATAATTCGCAATGGCAGTAGTGGATTCTTAACATTTTTCTGAATCAAGAAGAATGCAACTAAAAGAATTAATGCAATTCCAAAGTAGTAGAGAGTCGATGTCGTTGCCCAACCATCTTGCGCTGCTTTGGTAAATCCGTAAACCAAACTCAACAATCCGAGTGTTGCGGTAAGGGTTCCTGGTAAGTCATAGGAGTGCTCTCCGCCAGCTTTTGATTCATGCACAAATGGAAACGCTAACAAAACGGCGATAATTGCAATCGGAACGTTTACCCATAAACACCAACGCCAAGAAGCAAATTCAGTTAGAGCACCTCCAAGAATTAAGCCAATTGCTGCGCCACCTCCAGAAATTGCTCCATAAACTCCGAATGCGCGCGCGCGTTCTTTCGGAATAGTAAATGTCACGTTGATCAATGAAAGTGCTGCAGGAGTTAGGAGCGCTCCAAAAGCACCTTGCAGTGCTCGAGATGCAAACAAAATTTCTTGTGATTGCGCAAGACCCCCAAGTGCGGAAGCCCCTGCGAAGCCAAGTAACCCAATAATGAAACTTTTCTTACGGCCAATAAAATCGGCAATACGTCCACCAAGCAGCAGAAGTGAACCAAATGCAAGAGTGTAAGAAGTTACTACCCAACTTTGGTTTGCATCGGTAATTCCTAGATCAATTTTCGCGCTCGGAATGGCAATATTCACAATGGATGAATCGAGAACGACCATCAATTGAGCTATCGCAATGACAAAAAGGGCGCGCCATCTGGTTGGATCTGGAATCTGGTTTTGGTGTTCTGTAAATGACATGAAATTAACTACTCTCTGGGTCTCTTAGTGGGTTAGATTTTTTTTGAATTTAATCACGAATATGCAAACTCCCATGAATATTACCAGCCCAAGTTAGCCGTAGCCCGCTCAATTCCTCTAATAT
>CAYZBP010000019.1:0-11146 GCA_964476715.1 uncultured Bifidobacterium sp.
GGCCTTTGAAGCCCAGGGTCCAGGATCGATACCTGGTGGCGGAGCTCTCTTCGCCGGTAAGACCTTAGGCTTAACGTATTGCAGTAGTTAGCAGAGGGGGGACTGTATGTCTCGCACACCTGGCGCATCTGCCGGTCCAGCGATCTTCATCCTCGCTGCAGGCGAAGGCACGCGGATGCAATCTCAACTTCCCAAAGTTCTCCATAAAGTTTTAGGTCGCACATTAATTGAGCATGTAATCGATGCGGCAAATGATTTAAACCCCAGCCAATTAGTGGTTGTTCTTGGAGCGCATCGCGAATTAGTTGAAGAAGTCGTTAGCAAAGTTTCACCAGGTGCCAAAATTGTGGTTCAAGAAAAACGTGGCGGTACTGGTCATGCCGTACGAATGGCTTTAGAAAGCGTAAAAGTTTCTGCAGAGACTCCAATATTGGTATTAGCCGGTGATATTCCATTAATTACTTCTGCAACTTTGCAATCGCTATTAGATACACATGTTGCAGAGCAGAATTCAGCGACAGTTCTTACCGCACAGATAGATGATCCTGAGGGTTACGGAAGAATTGTCCGTGATGAAACTGATGGAATTCTAAGAATCGTTGAAGATCGTGATGCAACTGAAATAGAGCGCGAAATTACTGAAATTAATTCAAGTGTTTACGTTTTCAATTCAATTGACCTAGTTGACTCTTTGAGCAAAATAAATAATAAAAATGCCCAAGGCGAAGAGTATTTAACTGATGCTATTGGAGTATTGCAGTCGGCTGGCAAGCGAGTAGAGCCAGTTATTGTTGAAGACTTCATTGAAATTCTGGGTGTTAATGATCGTTTTCAACTTTCAGAGTGCACTGCATTATTACGCGATCGGATTAACCTGCACTGGATGAAAAGCGGCGTAACCATGATTGATCCAACAACTGTTTGGATTGATCCAACAGTTTCGTTGTCGCAGGATGTAGTTATTTATCCAGAAGTTGCGCTCGCCGGGAATACATCTATTGAAAGTGGTGTAGTCATTGGAGCCAGGACTACATTGATTAATTGTGAAGTAAAAAGTGGCGCCAATATTCGGGACTCATATTGCGATGGAGCTCAAATTGGGGCAGATGCAACGGTCGGACCTTTTTCTTATTTGCGACCTGGAACCGTTCTTGAAAAAGGCGTAAAAGTTGGTGCCTATGTTGAAGTAAAGGAATCTCAAATCGGTGCAGGATCTAAAGTGCCGCACCTTTCATATATCGGAGATGCCACTATTGGCGTTGGAACAAATATTGGCGCTGCAACTGTGACTGTGAATTATGACGGCGTAGAAAAGCATCAGACTGTGATCGGCGATCATGTTCGAATTGGCAGTGACACCATGTTGGTTGCGCCGCTTTCAATTGGCGATGGGGCTTACACGGCCGCGGGATCTGTAATTACTGAAGATGTTCCGGCGGGTTCAATGGGCGTTGGACGTGCGCGTCAACGTAATATCCTCGGGTGGGTGCTTCGCAAGCGCAGTGGAAGTGACTCAGCTAAAGCTGCCGAGAAAAATGCGAAATAACGAGGGGATCTAAATATGAGCAACGAGATTCGACTCTCCTCCGAAAAACGTTTGCGACTTTTCACTGGTCGCGCTTTTCCAGAGTTAGCCGAACAAGTTGCATCTGAACTTGGTATTCCAATTACCCCAACATCTGCTTATGACTTTGCTAATGGTGAAATATTTGTTCGATTTGAAGAGAGTGTTCGTGGCTGCGACGCATTTGTTTTGCAAAGTCATGCAACCCCAGTAAATAAACACATAATGGAACAATTAATTATGGTGGATGCCTTAAAACGTGCATCTGCAAAACGAATAACTGTCGTTGCTCCTTTTTATGGCTACGCACGTCAAGATAAAAAGCACCGCGGACGTGAACCAATTTCAGCTCGATTGATGGCAGATTTATTCAAGACTGCCGGAGCTGATCGATTAATGGTTGTTGATTTACATACTTCACAAATTCAAGGATTTTTTGATGGTCCAGTTGATCATCTTTTCGCACTTCCTTTGCTGGCAAATTATGTTGGAAGCAAAGTTGATAGATCGCGTTTAACAATTGTTTCACCAGATTCCGGTCGTGTTCGAGTTGCTGAACGTTGGAGCGATTTGTTGGGTGGATGTCCAATTGCGTTTATCCATAAAACTCGAGACCCAAGAATTCCAAATGAATCAACAACTGGACGAGTCGTTGGTGATGTCAGAGGACAAACTTGCGTAGTAATCGATGACATGATCGATACCGCAGGAACAATTACTAAAGCAGTTGATGCACTATTTGAAGATGGCGCTGCTGAAGTAATAATTGCAGCAACACATGCGGTTATGTCAGGACCGGCTATTGAGCGTTTACGTAGTTCACGCGCGAGTGAAATTGTTATTACCGACACTTTGCCAATTCCAGATGAATGGAAATTCGATCGATTAACAGTGCTTTCCATCGCTCCACTTCTTGGTCGAGCTATTCGTGAGGTTTTTGAGGATGGGTCAGTAACCAGCCTCTTCGATGGTCATTCTTAAGCCCCGTATAACTGCCTGAACCGCAATTTCCATTTCCAACCATCATTGGCTAACCTTCAGGTTATTCCGGCGAGGGGGAAACCTCCCGTTATCGACGGGGCTTCGAAAGAAGTTCTCGCTGGGCAAATAACCAGGAGGACGTAATGGCTGAGATCAAAATCGCAGGTGCCCGCCGGACTGAATTCGGAAAAGGTGCATCTCGCCGAACCAGACGCGATGGATTAGTTCCAGCTGTTATTTACGGCCATGGAGAGAATCCAATCCACATCTCATTGCCAGCTCGCGAACTTGGCATTGCCCTTAAATCTTCAAACGTGTTGCTAGATATTGATCTTGGAGATCATGTTGAGTTAACTCTTCCAAAATCTGTTGTTCGCCATGCAATCAAAGGAACTCTTGAGCACATCGATTTAATTATTGTGCGTCGTGGTGAGCGAGTTGTTGTTTCTGTTCCAGTTCATACTTCAGGAGAGTTCGATCGTGATGGTATTTTGGAACACAATCACAACTCAATCGAAGTTGAAACTGAAGCAACATCTATTCCAAACTTCTTAGAATTAGATATGACTGGCTTGCAAGCCGGAAGTTCACTCTATGCAGCTGATGTAAAACTTCCTGCCGGTGTAATTCTGATCAGCGATCCAAAGATGGTTGTTGTACATCTATCTGTTCGCTCTGCTCACGAAGAGCCTGCTGCTGTTGCTGCACCTGCTGAGGCTACACCTGCTGACGCTGCACCTGCTGAGGGCGCAAAGAGCTAATCCGCTAGCCTTCTTTCATGAGTTGGCTTGTAGTAGGTCTTGGTAATCCAGGAAATGAATATTCGGCAACCCGTCACAATATTGGGTTTCAGGTTGCTGATTATTTAGCTACACAAGTTGCCGGAAAATTTAGCAAACACAAATCAAAGGCAGAAGTATTAGAAGGACGATTTGGTGTCGGAGTTGATGCCCCCAAAATAGTTATTGCTAAGCCTCAAACTTATATGAATGATTCTGGGAAATCCGTAATAGCGCTCAGAAATTTTTATCAACTTTCCAATTCTCAAATTATTGTAATTCACGACGAATTAGATATTGATTTCGCGAAAATCCGCGTCAAACAAGGTGGCGGAGACAATGGACATAATGGTTTAAAGAGCCTGACGCAATCTCTCTCAGGTCCTGATTACTTTAGAGTGCGAGTTGGAATCGGAAGACCAGTCGGGCATTTAGATGCTGCAGATTTTGTATTACAAAACTTTAGTAACGTCGAGAAGAAATCATTACAGGATCTAATAATTAAAGCTGGGGATGCTGTCGAGTCTATTATGCGAAACGGATTAGAGCGCACCCAACAAGATTTTAATGAATAGAGCGCTCGACCCAATTTAAGTATTTTTGGTATTCGGTATCGGCCTTGTTTTGATCTTCAATAGTTGAAGTAAAGTGCAACTTTTCACCTGAAAATTTAGGCGCCAAAACTTCTGGAGAAATTCCAGTTGCGGCACTAGCGGCCAAAATTGATGCGCCAATACTCGAAGAATCGGATTCACTAAATGAGACAACTTCAGAGCGCAAAATGCGACTTCTAATATCCAGCCACAATTTTGATTGATGTGATGCCCCACCCAGATGAACAACCGATGGTAATTCTTTGCTTAGAGATTTAGCTTGATCAATTATGTGACGAGCCGTAAAACCAACACCAAAGATCACCGCATGTGCGATATCGCTAAATTTGCTTTGGTGAGAAAGTCCAGCAAAGAGGGCTCGGATGTCACTACGCCAAATAGGTGCACGCTCACCGGCTAGAAAGGGTAAAAAGATTTCACTGTGAGCATCGCTACTTTCCAGAGATTTCGCCAGCAACTCTTCTGGCGTGGAATTGAAAAGTTCTGCAGCCCAAGAGATTGCAGATCCGCTACTTTGGGTTGGACCAAATATCACCGGTAACGGGGCACAACTTTCAGGGACAGTTGAAAGGTTATGTTTGCCTTCAGATAGTTTTGTGCAAGATATTCCAGCAATATCTGAACTTCCAGAGATTACAAATGCTGTTGGTTTTGAAAACACTTCAAGAGCTAACATTCCAGCAAGTGCATCAGACCAACCAATTGCCACAGGAATTCCAGTTGGTAGAAATCTATTATCAATTGAAGTTTTCCCAGCTACTTCCCAAGGATTGCCAATAGCAGGGATTAAATCATTTGGAAGAGCAAGACTGTTCCAAGCTTGAGTTGGCTTTAAAGTTTGAGCATTTATCAAACCTTTGCTTGACCAATTATCTGAAGCAAACTCACCAGTTAAATGGAAAAGCAAAAAATCTTTTGCTTGTAACAAGCGAGAACCTTTTTCTAAAATTTTTGGCTCATGTTCTTTTAACCAACGGACCTTAGGCAAAATTCCAGAAGGAGCCCAAGGTAGAGAAAGTCCAAAATCTTTTGACACATCTGGAATTTCTGCCGCAAACAAATCTGCTTCATTTTGTGAACGTGTATCTTGCCAAGTCATTGCTGGCCGTAAAGGATTGCCAAGAGAATCGGTCACCACCAATGTCGGGGTCTGACCGACAATTCCAACACCAGCAATTTTGGTTAAATCAATATCTAATTCAGTTAAAACTTTACTTAGCGCAGATAACCAATCCATTGGATCTTGCTCAACCCAACCTGCATTTGGTCGATGAGTTTCATATCCAGCGATGGCTCTGGCTATTACCTGACCATCTTGATTTATCGCTGAGGCTTTCAGGGCAGAGGTACCTAAATCAACTCCAAGCCAGATTTGCATAAGACTCCCTTTCTGCCTGAGTTGAGGGTACCCTCACGTTTGCACGAGAAGGAGCCGAGATGACAACTATAAAGAAGATCTCAACTTATTTGTTGGGCCAAGATCAAATATTTGTCAAGATTGAAAGTTCAGAGCCTGGATTAATTGGATGGGGAAGTGCCGCCTTTGCTGGCCACCACAAATTAATTGCAATCAGTGTTGATAAATACTTAACTGATTTTTTAGTTGGCAAAGAGATAACTGATATTGAAGATATTTGGCAGACCTCTCAAGTCCAATCCTCTTGGCGAAACGATCCTGCACTAAATTGTGCGCTATCAGCAATAGATCAAGCGCTTTGGGACATAAAGGGTAAAGAAGTTGGAAAATCGGTTGTAGATCTCATCGGTGGGCGTGCTCGTAAAGCTGTTCCGGTTCTAACAAAAATCGAAATGAATTTAGATTCGGGATTAGTGGCCGAAGTTGCAAAGTTTCGAAAAGAAGGAATTCAGTATTTTCTGATTAATCCCAAGATGGACTCAAAAGCTGTGACATACGGAAAGCAACTAGTTGAAGTCTTCAGCAAATTACGATCTGAGTTTGGTGAAGAAGCGTATTTCGCACATGACTTTGATGGACGTTTAGCACCCACTGAAGCTCTTGCAGTTGTTAAAAGGTTAGAAGAATTTCACCCATTCTTTTTAGAAGATGTATTTCCTCCCGAGCATATTGATTGGCACCTCGCTATGAGAATGCAAACAAAAGTTCCAATGGCTACGGGAAAAAGATTTGTTAATCCACATGAATGGCTAAATGTAATTCCACAAATGGCGATAGATGTAGTGCGATGCAACATCAGTGCAATTGGTGGATTTAGCCAAGCACTAAAAGTCGGTCACTACGCTGCTCCAATCAGTATCCGTACTTCATGGTCAGCAGGCGAATTACAGAGTCCAATTGAGTCGGTTGCAACTGGTCATCTTTCACTCAATTTACTGCTATCCGGTCCGCAAGAATGGAGCAAACCTGCATCACAAATCACCGATGTGGTCGATGGATTACCTGAATTCAAAAATGGATACCTTTATTTCAACGCTAAACCTGGGTTTGGTCTTGAAATTTCAGAACAAGCTCTTGCCCTCTTGCCCTCTTGAGTAATTAGCCAATAAATAGAAAGATAAGGCACTATGACAACCATTAATTGTGTAAATGAGATTCGTAGCGAAGTTGGCGAAGGTCCAAACTGGGATGCAGGTACTTCAACCATTTCTTGGGTAGATATCGCGGGAAAGTTATGGTTTGAACAGAATATTGATGGTGGACCGGTCACGAGCCACTCAGTTCCAGAAGTTATTGGTGCAATAGTCGGTCGTAAAAAAGGTGGCTATTACGCCGCCACAAAAGAAGGTTTTGCTGAATTAAATCCAGATAATGGTTGGAAAGTAACTAAAGATTTTCTAAAAGAAGATGAACGTATGAATGATGCAAAAGTAGATTCTGCTGGAAGATTTTGGGCTGGCAGTTGCACTATGGGTTTTGTTCCAGGCACTGGCTCATTACATGTTTTATCTGGTGATCTAACGATGAAAACCGTTGCTACTGGAATTACTCTTCCAAATGGTTTGGCTTGGAGTGCAGATAATTCTCACTTCTATCACGTAGACAGCATGGAACACGTGCTCACCAGTTATGAAGTTGATTTTGAAAACGCTGAATTGCACAACAAGAAAACCTTAGTTTCATTCCCTGATGATGGCTCAGTGCCAGACGGAATGTGTATTTCAGATGAAGGGTTATTGCTAGTTGCAATGTGGGGCGGATCGAGAATTGAAATTTATGATCAACAAGGCAAGAAGCAATCAGTTATAGATATGCCAGTAAAACAACCAAGCTCTTGTACTTTCGGTGGCGCAAAAGGCGATCGCCTGATCGTGACTTCGGCTCGTGCATCACTTGGTAATACAGCTAATGAATTAGATGGTGGTTTGTTTATTGTTGATGGGCTCGGACTTACCGGTGCTCAGAGTGAAAAATTCAACGGTTAGGAGAAGTTATGCGCGCGCAATCACGTAATCACTCATGTCGGATTCACGATAATTTTAAAATCGGAAAATTAGATGCTGTTGTATTAGAAAATGAAAAGTTGCGCATCACCGTTGCTGCAGGCCGTGGTGCTGATGTTGTTGAGTTCTTGCACAAGCCTGATGATCTGGATTTAGTTTGGCTAACTGCAAATGGATTGGCAGATGGCGAAGTTAATTACAACTACAACGACCCACTTGGCTCTTTCATTGATGAGTATCCAGGTGGATGGCAAACTATTTTTCCAAATGGAGGAGGCGCCTCAAATTATCAAGGTGCAGATTTTGGACAGCACGCTGAAATGGCGCTCTTGCCGTGGGATTTTAAGATTCTGAAAGATACACTCGAGGAGATTTCAGTCGAGTTTTTTGTTTATGGCCGCAAAACTCCATTCTTGGTTAAACGAACCATGAGTTTGAAATCAAATTCAACAACTTTAGATATGGTCGAAACTATTGAGAACTTATCTGATGTAGAGATACCAACAATGTGGGGATTCCATTTCACATTTGGCCCACCATTTATGGATGATGATTGCCGCGTAGTACTTCCCGGAAAACCTACTGCGATGCCACACGCTAGTGAGGTTTATGGAAGTTCACGCAGACTAAATGGAAATGATCATTTTGCTTGGCCTGTTGGAGTTGGCCCAGATGGCAAGCCAGTTGATTTCAGCCATATTCCGCCACGAAATACTCCAACAGAGTTGCTTTACATAAAGGATTTAGAGCGCGGTGAGTATCGAGTTGAATCACCAAATAAAGGATTAGCTGCAGTTGTTAAGTGGGATAAAACAAATCATCCATACCTATGGTTCTGGCAAGAATTCGGTGCAACTAAGGGATATCCATGGTTTGGTCGTCATTACAACATTGGACTGGAACCATTTTCAAGTTTTCCTACCACTGGAGTAGTTGACTCTGTAAAAAATGGAACCGCTTTGATCTTTAAAGGTCGAGAGATCAAGAGCAACAAATTCTCATTCGGTGTCGAAAAGTTATAGTAAGTAATAAATAGGGAGTGAAATGGATTTTGTTGGGAAAGTAGTAATTGTCACGGGCGCCGCAAAAGGTATGGGTTTTGGTGCTGCAGTTAAATTCGCAAACGAAGGCGCGAGCGTTGCGCTTGTTGATAATGATGCTATGACTCTCGCTACTGTTGAGAAGAACTTTCTATCATCAGGTAAGAAAGTAAAAGCTTTTCCAACGGATGTAAGCAGTGCGAAAGATGTTGAAAAAATGGTTGCTGGTGTTGTCGCTGAATTTGGCGCATTAGATGTAATTGCAAATTGCGCTGGAATTCAAACATATGGTGACGCCGTGGAGACCACAGAAGATATTTGGGATAAAACCTTAGATGTGAATGTTAAATCTATGTTTTTGACCGCAAAGTATGGCGTTCCACATATGCGCAAACGTGGCGGTGGGGCAATTGTGAATATTTCTTCTGTTCAATCCATAGGTGCTCAAAAACAGGTTGTTGCTTATTCAACTTCTAAAGGTGCAATTAACGCATTAACTCGTGCAATGGCGATGGATTTTGCCGTAGATAAAATTCGAGTTAACTCAGTTCTTCCTGGTTCAGTGGATACGCCTCTATTACGTTTTGCTGCTGAAACTCATAAAGGTAGTAAAACCGTGGATGAAGTTGTGGCTGAATGGGGAAGTTCACATCCGATCGGTCGCATGGGAACTATCGAAGATATCGCTGAACTTGTTGCTTTCCTTGCTAGCGATCGAGCCTTATTCATCACCGGTTCAGATTATGTAATTGATGGTGGCTTGATGGCCCAGATTCCGGTAATACTTCCAGAAAAATAATCTGACTCAACCGGTGTTACGTAAACCTGCTGCAATTCCGTTAATGGTGAGAAGTAATGCACGACGTAAAGTTGCCTCATCGCTGTGGTCACCTTGGCGAACTCTTTGTAGAAGAGATACTTGCAGAAGTTGAAGTGGGCGAAGATAGGCATCACGGACTTGCAAGGTGCGGGCAAGAATTGGTTGATCACTTAACAACTCGCTCTTGCCAGTTAAAAGTAAAATCTCGGCAACTGTTAGATCAAATTCAGCGCGGATTTTTTCCAAGAAGTGATGAAGCTCAGGATTAACTAAAGTTTTTACATAATGTTCTGCCGTTACAAGATCTGTTTTCACAAGAGTCATTTCAACATTGCTAATGAATGTTCGGAAAAAATGCCATTCGCTAAGCATGTGCGCTAGAACATCAGATTTTCCAGCCTCACGAGCTGCCTTTAACCCGGTTCCAACTCCAAACCAGCCTGGAACGATTTGGCGCGATTGAGTCCATCCAAATACCCATGGAATTGCCCGAAGGCCGCTTAAGTCGGCGCTTGAATCTGGCCTTCTTGATGGTCGTGAGCCAAGGAAAAGATCGCCTAATTGCTCTACTGGAGTTGATTCAAAGAAGTACTGAGGAAGATCAGGATGGTCAGTCAGGGTTCGATATTGCGTCATGGCCGCACCGCTAACTAGATCCATGCATGAATCCCACTTTGCTAAATCTTTTGCACTTTGACGTGGCGCGCGATTTAAAACTGTCGCTTCTAAAGATGCTGCAAGCATCAACTCAACATTTTCGCGCGCAAGTGATGGGAGCGAGTACTTATCGCTAATAACTTCCCCTTGTTCAGTCATTTTAATTTCTCCATCGACCGAACCCCAAGGAAGCGCAATTAATGCATCATATGTTGGTCCACCACCGCGACCAACTGAACCACCTCGGCCATGGAAGATTCGAAGTGCAATTCCATGTTTCATGGCAACATCACGCAAACGTCTTTGGGCACGGTGAATTTCCCATTGGCTAGTTGTAATTCCAGCATCTTTATTTGAATCAGAGTATCCGAGCATTACCTCTTGAACATTTCCACGTAGCTCAAGAATCTGTCGGTATTCGGGAACTGCAAGAAGTGCTTCCAAAATCTTGTCTGCAGATTGTAATTCAGCCACAGTTTCCAAAAGTGGAACGTACCCAATTAAAGAAAAAGGATCTTCGCGATTAAGATTTAACAAACCTGCTTGTTTGCCTAGAACTACTGCCGCCAATAAATCATCAGCACCTTTTGTCATGGAGACGATGTAACTTTCTATGGCCTCGTTGCCAAATCGCTCGATAATCTCACCTATTGCTTCAAAAGTTGCCAAAGTTTGTGATCCAAGATCATCAAGCTGGTCTTTTGAAATGCCAGCCAAGGGGCGAGGGTTTGCTAATTCCGCTGCTAATAAATTTAACCGTTCAGTACTGCTCAGCGTTGGGTAATTTTTGGTTCCAACGCTAGTAAACAATTGATTTAAGAGATGATGATGGCGATCAGAGTGCTCACGTACATCAAGAGTTGCATGAGTTAATCCAAATGCTGAAACATTTCTAATCATTCGATCAAGTTCACCATTTGCAATCAATTCACCTTTATGACTCATAAGTGAATCGCGCATAATAAGCAGATCGTCAAGTAATTCTTGAGTATTTGCGTAGTCCCGCCCCGGCTCGTGATCTTTCAGGGAAGCATGGCGCTTTTGAGTTAGCAACAATTTGTGGCGAATAGCAGTTGCTTTTAATCGATATGGCTCTTCAATGTTAATACGTCTAAAACGTTCCTCAATCTCAGGCAAAATCTGTAAATCAGCTGCTACGGATGCAAGTAGTTCTGCGGAAGCCCCGGCAATACGAGTTGAAACAGAAAGTGATTGACGAAGTGCATCTAATCTTTCGAGAGTTACCCGAATGCTGTGACCAACTTGAGTAG
>CAYZBP010000020.1:0-4100 GCA_964476715.1 uncultured Bifidobacterium sp.
GGCGAGAAGGGTGTAGACGCTCTCTAGTAATTAATGAGAGTCTAGCCAGATGGGCACACGCGAGCGTAGAGGACGCTCATATTCAGCTGATGCCCATCTGGCTTCTCTTTTTGGTGATGCCCTATTACTACTTCCGATTGTCCCAAGTCGAGATTCTTTAGCGCTTGCCGCAGTTGGTGGATATGGCCGTGGAGAGTTATCACCTGGCTCAGATTTAGATTTACTCTTTTTGCATAACGGAAATATTCCTGCAGCAGATTTAACTAAAGCAGTTGAGAAAATTCTTTACCCTCTTTGGGATAGCGGTTATTCAGTAGATCATTCTGTACGCACCAGAAGTGAAGTTAAAGAAATTGCAGATACCGATGGACGTGTTGCTCTCGGCTTGTTAGATATTCGCTGGGTAGCAGGAAATCGTGATTTAGTGGATACGGTTGAAAGTGTTGCCTTGATGGATTGGCGAAAGAATGGCGCACGTTGGATTAATGAATTAAGAAAATACTCGCAAGAGCGCTCGCAAAGATCGGGCGAACTTGCTTATCTTCTAGAACCAGATTTGAAGGAATCGCGCGGTGGCTTGCGAGATATCACTGCTTTACGTGGAATTGCAAAGACTGATTTAGTTACTGTGGAATTAGATCGAATCGCCAAAGCGGAATCAACATTAAATAACGCTAGAGAGGCATTGCATTCAATTACTGGAAAGAGCAGCGACCGATTAAGTTTTTTTGAGCAAGATAAAGTTGCTGAACTGCTTGGGTATAAAGATGCTGATGAATTAATGCTAAATATTGCTCAATCAGCTAGAACTGTTGATTACCTATCCGAAACTGTTTTCCATCGTTTTGATCAATATCGTCCTGCGGCAAAACTTTTTTCATTCAAAGGTAGGGGATCCAGCGATGAAAAAGTAACAGAGATCGCAAAAGGTGTTGGGATTTATAGAGGCGAAGTAGTTATTACCGGCGACTTAGAATTAGATCCACTAATTCTCCTTCGTGCAGCAGCATCCGCTGCCCAAAGAGGAATCCCACTTTCAATTGATAGTTGTAAATTGGCTAAAGAAAAGTTGAACTCTTTTCCAGAGCCATGGCCACGCGAAGCACGTGAGGATTTTGTAGCTCTTCTTGGAGCGGGAAACGCGATGGCACAAGTTTGGGAAGCGCTAGATCAAGCAGAACTCACGCAGATATTGATCCCAGAGTGGAATCGGATCAGATCGTTACCGCAACGGAATGCTCTGCATAGACACACAGTAGATCGACATATGGTTGAAACTGCATTACATGCAAGTCTTTTGACCAGACAGGTGCATCGCCCAGATTTGTTATTAGTTTCAGCGCTGTTGCATGACATGGGAAAAGGTTTGCCAGGAGATCACAGCATTATCGGCGCAGAAATAATTAAACCAATTTTGCAGCGCATGGGGTTTCCAGAAAATGACGTATCTGTTGTTGAAACTTTGGTTATGCATCATTTGTTACTTTCAACAGTTGCTACCCGTCGGGATCTAGATGACCCAACCACGATTAACTCTGTCTGTGAATTGATCAGTGATCCACTGACCATCGAACTCTTACACGCACTTAGTATTTCTGATGGCCAAGCAACAGGAAATACTGCATGGAGCAATTGGAAAGCATCATTAGTTGCAGATCTAGTGAATCGAGTAAAAAAACAAATCTCAGGAGTTGAACTTCCGCCACAGCCAGAGTTTTCTGAGAGCGAAAAAGATTTGGCTAAGTCGGGCGAGATACATCTTTCACTTATCAAGCGCGATGAAATCACCGAATTATTAATTATTGCGCCAGATCGACCAGGGTTGTTATCTATTGTCGCTGGATTCTTAACTATTAGCAGATTAAATGTTCGATCTGCAAGAACTCGTACCTTTGCAAATTCTGCAGTTATGCGATGGTTAGTATTACCTGATGTTTATGCACCTGATATATCAGAGAGCGCACTAAAGCAATCATTAGTGCAAACTTTAAATGGAGAAGTAGACATTGCTGCAAAAATAAAAGAACGGGTATCAAGTTATCGCTCAGCTTCTCCGATCCCAGTGCCACCACCAATTGTTGAAGTAATTCATGACGGTGCTACAGAGGCAACTGTTTTGGATGTGCGATCACATGATCAAATGGGATTGTTATATCTGCTTGGTAAAGCGGTCACCGAAGCCGGGGTCGATGTCCGGGCAGCGATAGTTTCTACTCTAGGAGCGGAAGCCTGTGATTCACTTTATATAACCGAAGTTGATGGTCGGCCTTTGGACCCGAAGCGGGCTTTAGAGGTTGCGCAAAGTATTGAGCAGCAGTTGCGCGCTAATAAAATCTAAATTGATCTAATAGGATCCAGCCATGTTTGATTCGCTCAGCAACCGACTTACCAAGACTTTTACCGGACTTCGTAATCGTGGCCGAATTAACCCACTGGATATTGAAGAAACCTGCGAAGAGATTCGTGTTGCACTTCTTGAAGCTGATGTGGCTGGCTCGGTTGTCTCTTTACTAGTAGAAAAAGTGCGCACGCGATCACTTGAGCAAATATCACTGGATAAAAAAGGTATAAACCCAGGGCAACAGATAATTTCAATTGTTCACGAGGAATTAGTTTCGATTCTTGGTGGAAGTGCGCGCAGATTACGTTATGCGAAAGTTGCCCCAACAGTAATCATGCTTGCCGGATTGCAAGGTTCAGGAAAAACTACTTTGGCCGGAAAGTTAGCCGCATATTTAAAGAGCGAAGGAAATACTCCAGTACTTGTAGCTTGCGATTTACAAAGACCTAATGCTGTAGATCAATTGCAGGTTGTTGGAAACTCCGTTGGGGTTCCAGTCTTTGCTCCAGAACCTGGAAACGGTGTTGGAGATCCAGTAAAAGTTGCAAAAGCTGGAATTGAATTTGCGAAACAAAAAGTACACAACTTTGTAATTGTTGATACCGCTGGACGACTTGGCGTTGATAAAGAGTTGATGGAACAAGCAAAAAATATTAGAGATGCGATATCACCGAACGAAGTACTTTTTGTTGTAGATGCAATGATCGGTCAAGATGCAGTAAATACGGCACAATCATTTCTTGATGGCGTAGGTTTCGATGGAATTGTTCTCACCAAGATGGATGGAGATGCCAGAGGTGGTGCAGCACTTTCAATAGCATCAGTAACAGGTAGACCGGTGATGTTTTTATCTACTGGTGAAAAAAGTAGTGAGTTTGAGCCATTCCATCCAGATCGAATGGCAAATCGCATTTTGGGTATGGGAGATGTGGCAACTCTTGCTGAACAAGCAAAGAAAGCACTTGATGGACTTGATGGAGATAGCGCGCAAAAACTTGAGGCTAAGTTTGTAGCTGGTGAGAAATTTACTTTTGATGATTTTCTTGAGCAATTACAAGCCATGAAAAAAATGGGTTCGATGTCTAAGATTTTAGGAATGTTGCCGGGGGCGCAAAGCGCTGCCATGAAAAAACAAATTGCTGCAATAGATGAAAATGAATTAACTCGTGCAGAAGCAATAATTCATTCGATGACGCCATCTGAAAGACAAGAACCCAAAATCATTAACGGATCAAGACGAGCTCGCATTGCCCGAGGCAGCGGTACGGAAGTTTTTCAAGTCAACAATGTCTTAGATCGATTTACCGCCGCCCAAAAAGCGATGAAGCAGATGCGCAATCAGCCAGGTTTGGGAGGGGCGGGGAATATGCAGATGTCGGGTGGTATGCCGCCCATGAATGGAATGACTGGAATGGCCGGAATGCCTGCTCAAAAGGTTGCCCCACCACCCAAACGTTCCAAATCCGGCAATCCCGCTAAAAGAGCCCTTGAAGGCAGATAAATCTCCTCTAAATCTCCTCTAACTCCCCTTCGCAGGCTCAAAAATCAGGTGAGCTTAGGCCCGTTTTCGCATCTGGCCGTTGAGATGGCAAGATATGCCCCAAGTCAGGTGGGTTCGTTTCACCTGCTGGTACCGCTCGAACCAGATAACAATCTAGTTCCCAAAATTCAGGAGTGTTAGTGGCTGCAAAGATTCGTTTGGCGCGTATGGGAAAGATCCGTACCCCTCACTACCGTATTGTCGTTGCCGATTCACGCG
>CAYZBP010000020.1:4200-6145 GCA_964476715.1 uncultured Bifidobacterium sp.
CTGCGCCTGTTGAGGAAGCAGCTCCAGTAGCAGTTGAAGAAGTTGCAGCTGCCGAAACTCCAGCCGAATAATCATGATCGATGAGGCATTAGAACATCTCATCAAAGGGATTGTTGATAATCCTGCTGAAGTAGCTGTAGCTGAAAAAAATGGTCGACGTGGATTAACTTATGAAGTGCGCGTACACCCAGAAGATATTGGCAAAGTAATCGGTCGTAATGGCCGCACTGCAAAAGCTCTTCGTACCGTTGCAAGTGCACTTGCTCGTCGCCCAATCCGGGTAGATCTGCTCGAAGCAGACGAATAAAAATGCTCCTGATCGTGGGCCGCATCGGTCGCGTTCACGGAGTGCGTGGCGAAGTTACCGTCGAAGTACGCACAGATTCACCTGAAGAGCGTTTCCAAGTTGGTACTCAGATTGCTACAGATCCTGCCAAATTTGGTCCTTTAACAATTACCGGACAACGTTGGCACAATGGAATTTTGCTCCTAACTTTTGACGGCGTATCTGATCGTGGCGCTGCGGAAAAGATTAAGAATGTTTTGCTCATGGCCGAAGTTGATATCGCCGAAAGTGATGCTGATGAATTTCACGTGCAGCTTTTAATTGGCTCAACTATCGAATTAATTGATGGAACTGTTCTTGGAACAATTGATGATGTACTAACCACTAAAGGTCAGAACCTGCTTTCTTTCATGCGCGGTGGAAAACAAGTATTAATTCCTTTTGTTAAAGCAATCGTTCCAACAGTAGATATTGCATCACGCAAAGTTGTTATTACGCCGCCTGAGGGGTTAATCGATGAAGATTGATTTAATCTCAATTTTTCCTGAGTACTTTGCTCCGTTGAAACTTTCATTAATTGGTAAGGCAGAACAAGATGGTTTGCTGAGTATTAAAATTCACGATCTCCGAAATTTCACATCGGACACACATCGCACAGTTGATGACACTCCATACGGCGGTGGAGCTGGAATGGTGATGAAAGCTCAACCATGGGGAGACGCAACCGATCCAATCATTGAAAATGATCCGAAAGTAATTGTTATCGTCCCAACACCATCAGGTCAGGTGCTCACACAAGAGATGGCGGCAGAGTTATCGAAATCCGATCATTTACTTTTTCTATGCGGAAGATATGAAGGAATTGATGCTCGCGTGATGATTGACTTAAGCACTCGCGTTGATTTACGTGAAATTTCAATTGGAGATTATGTTTTAGCTGGCGGCGAAGTCGCTGCCTTGGTAATGATTGAAGCGATCACTCGATTAATTCCAGGTGTACTCGGAAATGCTGCATCTTTGATCGAGGAGTCGCATTCGTTGATGCAAGATGGGGAGGCACTAGTTGAGTATCCAAATTTCACGAAGCCACCGGTCTGGCGCGGTCTGCAAGTGCCTGAAGTGCTCACCTCGGGAAATCACGGTGAGATTGCCAAATGGCGGGCCGCCCAAGCCCTAGCGCGCACCCAGAAGGTCAAGCAGATTAAGCCTACGAATGGTGACCAATAGCTCCTAAGTAGGGCTGGTTTTGGGGATTACCCCTTGTTGAGGCAGAATACGCAGGTAGTTGCAGTACCACTCGATCGAGGCGCCCCGCCGCAGGGGGTAGCGAATCTCGATTTTGGTCGGGTTAGTTCAAGTAAGGCGCTCGTCCTGCGGCGATCTCCTTCCAGATGTTTTAAGAATGCAGGTATTAGAAATGAATATTCTTGACTCCCTAGATGCTGCCTCACTTCGCAGCGATATCCCAACCTTCCGCTCAGGCGATGAACTTAAAGTTCACGTTCGAGTTATTGAAGGAAGCAAAAGCCGTATTCAGGTTTTCCAAGGTTTAGTAATTAGTCGTAGTGGCAGTGGAGTTCGCGAGACTTTCACAATCCGCAAGGTTTCATACGGCGTTGGAGTTGAACGTACGTTCCCAGTCCACACCCCTGTAATTGA
>CAYZBP010000020.1:6155-10993 GCA_964476715.1 uncultured Bifidobacterium sp.
TGTTCGTCGCGGAGATGTGCGTCGGGCAAAGCTTTACTACCTTCGCGAGTTGCGTGGAAAAGCTGCCAAAATTCGCGAACGTCGTGGTGAAGTTCCTACAACTGGTACTCCAGTTAGCGCAGTTACCTCTGCTCCAGTTTCAGAAGTGAGTGAAGCAACTGAAGTAGTGGAAGCTGTAGAAGCAGTAGCTACCGAAGAGAATTAATCGTCGTGAAATTTCCTGCGAAGGGTTCACTCCTTCGTGAAATTCCTCTGCTTGTTACTGTCTCTCTGGTAATCTCAATTGTTATTAAAGCATTTCTGGTTCAAGCATTTTATATTCCTTCTGGCTCAATGGAACAAACTTTAAAAATTAATGATCGAGTTGTTGTCAACAAATTAGGTAATTTCTTTACTGAAGTTAAACGTGGGGATGTCTTAGTTTTCCGCGATCCAGGGGGATGGTTACCTGAAAGTTTGCCAGAAAACCACTCAACTGCCGTGCGGATAATTCGAAGTGGATTAGTTTTTGTGGGCTTGCTTCCAGATCCAGCGAAGCAACACCTAATTAAGCGCGTGATCGGTGTAGCTGGAGATGAAGTTGTCTGTTGTACTGATAAAAAGTTGAGCATTAATGGTGTGGTTATTAAAGAGAATTATCTTTACCCTGGAAATAATCCAAGTGAGTTAGAGTTTCGAGTTACCGTTCCTGAAGGTTTTGTTTGGGCTATGGGAGATCACCGCGCAGCTAGTGAGGATTCCCGGTATCACCAAGAAGATCCTCGTAAAGGAATGGTTCCGCTTTCAGCTGTTGTAGGGCGAGCGGTTGCAATTGTTTGGCCACCTAGCAATGCCGGATTCTTGCCGAAACCAGATGTGCTAAAAAATATTCCAGTGCGCGAACCTAAATCTAATAACAAGCCCGCACCAAAATAAGAAATCAGATATATGGGCAAAAGTAAAAGCTCAACCGTAGAAGCAACTCTCTGGGCAAATGGATTTACCAGAATTGTTGGAGTCGATGAAGCTGGACGTGGTGCATACGCTGGTCCATTAGTTGTTGCAGCGGTAATTCTTGATCCAGATAATCCACTTTCGAAAGTTGGAGATTCAAAGAAATTCACACCTAAAGTAAGAGCAGAGATTGCCTTAGAGATAAGAGCGCGCGCATTGGCGGTTGCCGTAATTGAAATATCCCCGGCCGAGATTGATGCAAATGGAGTTCATAAAGCTAATTTAGCGGGGATGCGCCAGGCAATAGTTGAAATAGGAAAATGTGATTATGCCCTTACAGATGGTTATGCAATTGAAGGAGTGATGGTCCCGACATTAGCAATCTGGAAAGGGGATCAGGTCAGTGCAACTGTTGGAGCAGCATCAATTATTGCTAAAACGTATCGTGATCAAGTAATGATTGAGAGCGATCTACAATTTCCAGGGTATGGATTTGCAGATCACAAAGGTTATGGAACTGCAACTCACACAGCGGCGTTAAAAAGTAACGGCGTCACATCAATTCATCGACGCAGTTTTGCCCCAATTGCTGAACTACTTTTAAACAGTTGATTTTCTTGCACAGTCACGGGATTAAGATTTAACGCATTTAAAAAGCTAATTTACTCTGCCGAATGTGCAAAACAGTAAGCAGCTATTGGGTGCTACCGGAGAAGAGATAGCTGTCGATTATCTGGTTTCTCAAGGCTACGTAGTTTTTGATCGAAATTGGCGCTCTAAGAGTGGAGAGATAGACATTATTGCAAGTGAGAAATTTAATTCTCAAGATGAACTTATTTTTATAGAGGTTAAAACCAGATCTAGTCGAGATTATGGTGATCCTATTGAAGCCATCACCGCAACTAAGTATTTAAGAATGTATCGATTGGCACTTGAGTGGCTAAGTGAAAATAATGCTAGCCGCGAAGCATGGAGATTAGATGTCATTTCAATTGTAATTTCAAGAGCGCAAGAGATAGAGATTGACCATTTAAAAAGAGTCTGTGCATGAGTCTTGCTATCGCAAAATGTATTTCACTGATTGGGTTAAATGGTTCAGTTATTGATGTAGAGGCAGATATCGGAATTGGACTTCCAGGATTCACACTATTGGGATTGCCGGATGCTGCACTCTCTGAATCTCGCGACCGGGTTCGTGCTGCGCTGATAAATTCTGGAGAAACCTGGCCAAACAAACGGGTAACAATCTCACTTTCACCTGCATGGCTTCCAAAACGCGGATCAGGATTTGATCTGGCTATCGCTGCAGCACTGCTCGCAGCCTCAGATGCTGCACCGATAGACAGATTGAATAATGTAATTATCTTGGGAGAGTTAACTCTGGAAGGAAAAATAAAAGGGATCCTAGGAATTTTACCGGCATTGATGGCAGCCAAGAAAGCTGGATTTGAAAAAGCAATAGTTCCAGTTGTAAATGCACAAGAAGCCGGATTGGTAAGCGGTTTAGAAATTTTAGCTATGAGCACTTTAAAGGAGTGTGCGCTTTGGATTCGAACTGGTGAAACTCTTACGAATTCATTTACTGAAAATTATGTAGAAAAAAATGGAAGCGAAGAGATGGATTTGAGTGAAGTAGGTGGTCAACTTCAAGCCCGCAAAGCTTTAGAGATTTCAGCGATAGGTGGGCATCACTTGTTGATGATTGGTCCGCCAGGAGCTGGCAAGACTATGCTCGCTGCAAGATTGCCATCCATCCTTCCTCCACTAGATCGAGAAGGCGCCCTTGAAGTAACCGCTTTGCACTCCTTGGCGGGAAAAGTTAGCCACGATTCACCGCTGATCACACAACCACCATTTGTTGCTCCGCATCACAGTGCTACCAGAGCGGCACTTGTTGGTGGTGGAGGAGTGAACATCAAACCAGGGGCATGCTCGCTTGCTCATAACGGAGTGCTTTTCTTGGATGAAGCACCTGAAATGAGTTCTGGAGTACTTGACGCACTGCGCCAGCCACTTGAATCGGGATCAATCACTATCTCTCGAAGCGGTGCAAGTGCAAATTTTCCATCTCGCTTCACTTTAGTTTTAGCAGCAAATCCATGTCCTTGTGGTCGTTTTACTGGAACCGGTCGCAACTGCTCATGTACTCCGCAATCGGTGCGTCGCTATCTCAATAAACTTTCGGGGCCACTTTTGGATCGCATAGATTTACAGGTAGAAGTTGGAGCAACTGGTCGTGCTGGGCTGTCACAAATTGGCGAGAGCAGTGAGGTAGTCCGCGCCAGAGTCATGAACGCAAGAAGTATTGCTGCAATTCGTTTTTCAAATTATTACTGGAAAAGCAATTCATTAATCCCAGCAAAGTATTTGCGCACTGAATTTGCACCGGAATCTGCCGGTGTACTCTTTTTGAATCGGGCACTTGATCGGGAATTGATTACAGCTCGGGCATTTCATCGAATCATTCGAGTCGGTTGGTCAATTGCGGATTTACATCAACATCCGATTCCCACTCTTTCTGATATCGAAGAAGCAACAAAATTGCATGAGCGGAGTTTTGTGTGAGAAGAGTTATCCCTAGTGATGAGGAATGGCCAAGCCAATTAGGAATGTTAGAGGTTCCTCCGTCACAATTGTTTATAGAATCCAGCGAATCTGATTTGTCGGTGTTAACTACTAAATCAATCGCAATTGTAGGTTCACGAAATGCAACACCATACGGATTAAGAGTTGCTGCAGATTTTGCTGCTGCACTTGCTGAAGCCGGTTACACCATTATTAGTGGAGGAGCCTTTGGAGTTGATGCCGCAGCTCATCGCGGAGCGCTATCAGTGGGCGGCAAAACAGTAGTGGTCCTTGCCGGGGGAGTTGATTGTCCTTATCCGATGGCCCATAGCAATTTGTTTAAAGATGCCAGTAGAAACGGTGCTCTAGTTTCTGAACATCCAGCAGGGACTCCTTCACACAAACATAACTTTTTGAGTCGGAATCGAATCATCGCGGGGCTAGCATTCGGAACATTAATTGTTGAAGCTGCCTATAAAAGCGGAGCGATTAGAACTGCCTTAGACACAGTGAAATTGTTGCGCCCAGTTATGGCGATTCCCGGACCGATCTCTTCACCACTGAGTGCTGGTGTGAACCGCTTAATCGCTGATCGAGTTGCGGAACTGGTCGCTTCCAGTTGGGAAATCGAGGAGATGGTTGGCGCATACGGTCAGGACAGCCTGAGTGGTCAGTTGAGGCTCGACTCTGATGGGATGATTAACCCGTGCCAAACTCAGAGCAATCAACCCCAGATTTTCGGTCAGGGTTTGTCACTCTCGTAGGTCGGCCTAACACCGGAAAATCAACTTTAATAAATGCACTAGTCGGCGAAAAAATAGCTATTACTTCAACTAGACCACAAACAACTCGGCGGATCATTCGCGGAGTTATTTCCCGTCCAAAAGGTCAGCTAATTTTGGTAGATACACCGGGATTGCATCGCCCGCGGACATTATTAGGTGAGCGCTTAAATGCAATTGTTGCTGAGGCTTATTCAGATGTTGATTTAATCGCATGTTGCCTTCCCGCAAATGAAAGCAGCGGATCTGGTGATGAACGAATAATTAGTGAAATTACTGGAAAGATTCCTTTGATTGCGATAGTTACAAAAAGTGATTCAGTCCCAAAGGATGCGCTTCCCAAAAGATTATTAGAAGTTTCAAAATTGGCTCCATGGAAAGAGATAATTCCAGTCTCGGCACGCAAAGGAAATCAGATTGAAAAGTTGCGCGAACTGTTGATCTCTTATCTTCCAACTGGTTCAGCCCTTTACCCAGATAATCAAGTGAATGAAGATGATGAGTACATGGTCTTTGCTGAATTAATCCGCGAAGCAGCCCTTGAGGAAGTTTCCGATG
>CAYZBP010000021.1:0-10512 GCA_964476715.1 uncultured Bifidobacterium sp.
GCGCAGATCAGGCGTTTTAAAGGCCTTTCCAAATGCAGCGATCATTCTTTACTCCTTTTTTAGATCTTGAAAGCTTTAGAGTTTAACTACTTCAGTAGTTTAGTAATTTTGCCACCGGCAGCTTTAATTTTCTCTTCAGCTGTAGCAGAAAATCCTTGAACGGCAATTGTGATTGCAACAGAGATTTCGCCATTTCCAAGAACTTTGACTGGAAGTCCTTTGCGGACTGCGCCATATTCAATAAGTTGGGCAACAGTTACGGTGCCACCTTTTGGAAAGAGTTCATTCAAAGTTGCCACATTGACAGCTTGGTATTCCACACGCTCTGGGTTTTTAAAGCCCTTGAGTTTTGGAAGACGCATATGTAGCGGCATCTGACCGCCTTCAAAACCGATGCGAACAGTGTTACGCGCATGCGTACCTTTTCCACCTCGACCAGAAGTTTTACCTTTGGAAGCTTCTCCGCGACCTTTACGAACGCGATCTTTCTTCGCTCCTGGTGCAGGACGTAGATGGTGCATTTTAAGAGTCATTTATTCGACCTCTTCCACAAGAATGAGATGGCGAACGGCTTTAACCATTCCGCGAATCTCTGGACGATCTTCTTTTACGACAACATCACCGATGCGCTTAAGACCGAGTGAGCGAAGAGTCTCGCGATGTTCTGGTCTTCCGCCGACTTTGGAGCGTAGTTGAGTTACTTTTAAGCGACCCATATTTATGCACCTGCCGATACTGGATGTAGATCTGCGTTAATTGCTTTGAGCAAACGTGTTGGCGCAACATCTTCTAATGGAAGACCGCGACGCGCAGCAATTGCACTTGGATGCTCGAGGCTCTTTAGCGCTGCAACAGTTGCATGAACAATGTTGATCGCATTATTTGATCCGAGAGATTTGCTAAGTACATCGTGAATTCCAGCGCACTCAAGTACGGCACGAACTGGACCACCAGCGATAACTCCAGTACCAGGACTTGCTGGCTTTAGGAGTACAACTCCAGCAGCAGCTTCGCCTTGAACTGGGTGAGGAATGGTTGCTTGGATCATTGGAACTTTGAAGAATGCTTTTTTAGCTTCTTCAACTCCCTTGGCAATTGCAGCAGGAACTTCTTTTGCTTTGCCGTAACCAACACCGACCATGCCTTTGCCATCGCCAACAACTACTAGAGCGGTAAAGGAGAAACGACGTCCACCTTTTACAACTTTAGAAACACGGTTGATGAAGACAACGCGTTCGATGTACTGGCTTTTTTCTGGTCCGCCACCATCACGACGTTCACGTTTTTCGCGACGTTCACCTGAAGCAGGTGCACCTGGATTAGTACTTCTTTCAGCAGCCATTAGAACTCCAATCCATTCTCGCGTGCGCCGTCAGCAAGAGCGGCAATTCGACCGGTGTACTTTGCTCCGGCACGATCAAATACAACTGTAGAAACTCCAGCGCTTTTTGCGCGATCTGCAAGTAGTTGACCGATTAAGCGAGCTTTTCTGGTTTTGTCATCTTTCGAATTACGGAAGTTATCTTCCATAGTCGAAGCTGATGCAAGAGTATGCCCCTTTGTGTCATCGACGATCTGCGCAAATACATGGCGAGATGAACGAGTCACAACAAGACGCGGACGTGCTGCGGTTCCGGAAACTTTTTTACGCACGCGGAAGTGGCGGCGAGCTTTGGCAACTTGGGCCGATCCTTTACGGACCTTTACTCCGATAGCCATTACTTCTTACCTGCCTTTCCTTGCTTGCGTCGAACAACTTCGTCGACATAGCGCACACCCTTGCCTTTGTAAGGCTCTGGTGGGCGAAGCTTGCGAATATTTGCGGCTACTTCGCCAACTAATTGCTTATCAATTCCTTGAACTGAGAACTTAGTTGGTGACTCAACTACAAAAGTAATTCCTTCAGGAGCAAGGACTGTAACTGGGTGGCTGAAACCAAGTGCAAAGGTAAGGTTTTTACCTTCTGCTGCAACACGGTAACCAACACCAATAATGTCTAGCTTCTTTTCGTAACCGTTTGTTACGCCTTCGATCATGTTTGAAACAAGTGTGCGTGAAAGTCCGTGGAGTGAACGACTTTGGCGCTCATCGTTTGGACGAGTAAGTGTTAACACACCTTCTTCGCTCTTTGTAATTGTGATTGGAAGTGCAACAGTGTGAGATAAAGATCCTTTAGGACCTTTAACAGCAACATGCTGACCTTCTAGTGAAACTTCTACTCCCTTAGGAAGCGTGATGGGTTGTTTACCAATTCGTGACATCAGCGCTCACCATACGTAGGCGAGAACTTCCCCGCCTACTCCCTGTTTGCCAGCTTGCTTATCAGTAAGCAATCCGGATGAAGTTGAAATGATGGCAACACCTAAACCACCAAGCACGCGTGGCAACGCAGTTGACTTTGCGTAAACGCGAAGCCCTGGTTTGCTCACGCGACGCACACCAGCGATTGAACGCTGACGATTGGCGCCGTACTTAAGATCAATTGTTAGCGTCTTTCCAATTCCAGTTTCATTAGTCACGATCTCGTAACCGCTGATGTAGCCCTCTTGCTTGAGGATTGCAGCAATACGTGCCTTGACGGTTGAAGATGGCATCGCCACTTTGTCGTGGTATGCCGAATTGGCGTTCCGCAATCGCGTCAACATATCTGCGATGGGATCTGTCATTGTCATAGTTGGTTCGCCTTAACCTTCCTCGAAGTGGTTTCCGTTAGGACCTGCTCCGTAGTTTTCTTGCTCGAGTTTGAAACAACCGCAGGTGAGGTCACCAGCTGGCCTTTGTGATTCCAGGAAGTTCGCCGGCATGTGCCATTTCGCGGAAACAAACGCGGCAAATTCCAAACTTTTGGTAGACAGCACGTGGACGTCCACAGCGCTGACATCTGGTGTAACCGCGAACCTTGAACTTTGGCTTACGGCTGGCTTTAACTTTTAGTGATGTTTTCGCCATTTTTAGTTCTCCCTAAATGGGAAGCCGAGTTTGCGTAGTAACGCGCGCCCTTCTTCATCATTTTTCGCAGTAGTTACAACAGTGATGTCCATTCCGCGAGGACGATCAATTTTGTCTTGATCGATCTCGGTGAATACAACTTGTTCGGTTAAACCGAATGTGTAATTTCCATGGCCATCAAATTGCTTTGGAGATAATCCACGGAAGTCGCGAATACGTGGAAGAGAGATACTCAAAAGGCGATCGCAGAATTCCCACATACGATCTCCACGCATTGTTACGTGCGCACCAATTGGCATGTTCTCACGCAATTTGAATTGTGCAATTGACTTTGTTGAACGAGTCACTTGTGGACGTTGTCCGGTGATCGCTGAAAGATCTTTGATTGCACCTTCAATTAATTTTGAATCGCGAGCAGCTTCGCCAACACCCATGTTTACAACAATCTTCACAAGGGTAGGAACCTGCATCACATTTGCATACTTAAATTCTTCACGCATAGCAGGAAGAATTTCAGCGCGGTAGCGATCCTTTAAGCGTGCGCTAGTTGCAGTACTCATCGGATGTCCTTTCCGGTGCGACGTGAAATGCGAACATTTTTGCCCTTTTCATCTTTGCGAGATCCAAGACGAGTTGCGCGACCATCTTCATCGACAACCAGAACATTTGAGATGTGGATTGGAGCCTCAGTAGTGATAATTCCACCGGTGCGTACGCCACGATCAGTTGAACTCTCTTTGGTGTGCTTCTTAATCTGATTTACACCTTCGACAATTACGCGATCTTTTTCAACTAATACTGAAATTACCTTTCCGGTAACTCCCTTATCTTTGCCGGCGATCACTTGAACAGTGTCACCCTTACGGATTTTTGCCATTTTTATAGCACCTCCGGAGCAAGTGAAATGATCTTCATAAATTTCTTATCGCGAAGTTCACGTGCAACTGGTCCGAAAATACGGGTTCCACGTGGCTCACCGTCAGCTTTCAAAATAACGGCAGCATTCTCATCAAATTTGATGTATGAACCATCAGCACGACGGTTCTCTTTAGTGGTGCGAACGATGACAGCCTTTACGACTTCACCTTTCTTAACTTGACCACCAGGAATTGCATCTTTAACCGAGCAAACGATGATGTCACCGATGCTGGCATAACGACGTCTGGTGCCTCCAAGTACACGGATGCAGAGCAGTTCCTTAGCCCCAGTGTTGTCGGCGACGCGAAGTCGCGACTCTTGTTGAATCATGGCTTATTTCTCCCGCTCTTACTTGGCTTTTTCAAGAATTTGCACAACGCGCCAACGCTTTGTGGCTGAAAGTGGACGCGTTTCCATAATTAGAACGCGATCACCCATTCCACATTCGTTAGCTTCATCATGCGCCTTCAACTTATGGGCACGTCGCATAACTTTTCCGTACAGAGCGTGCTTCACACGATCTTCAACTACAACAGTGACGGTTTTATCCATCTTGTTGCTAGTTACCAAACCTTCACGGGTTTTTCTAAAACCACGCTCGTCCGATGAAGGAGTTGTTGTTTGATCACTCATGCAGCACCCCCAATACCAATTCCTAATTCACGTTCGCGCATGATCGTGTAGATACGCGCAATCTCTTTGCGGACCGCGGTTAAGCGACCATGGCTTTCTAGTTGACCGGTTGCTGCTTGGAAGCGAAGGTTGAATAACTCTTCCTTCGACTCACGCAGTTTGGCCTCTAATTCGTCAATGGTTAGCGCGCGTAGAACTTCATTCACGTTGTTAGCCATTACGCCTCCTCACGTCGAACGATGCGGCACTTCATTGGCAATTTATGGATTGCACGAGTCATTGCTTCTGTAGCAATAGCCTCAGTGACACCAGAGATCTCAAACATCACGCGACCTGGCTTGACGTTTGCGATCCACCATTCTGGTGAACCTTTACCGGAACCCATACGAGTTTCAGCTGGTTTTTTTGTTAATGGAACATCTGGATAAATATTGATCCAAACTTTTCCACCACGTTTAATGTGACGAGTCATCGCGATACGCGCTGCCTCAATCTGACGGTTAGTTACGTAAGCAGGTTCAAGAGCTTGGATTCCGAAATCTCCGAAAGAGACTGCAGTTCCACCTTTTGACGCACCTGAACGAGATGGGTGGTGCGGCTTACGGAATTTAACTTTACGAGGAATCAACATTAGGCCTGTCCTCCTTCAACAACTGGTGCTGCATCAGGAGCAACTGGTCCGCGAGCAGAACTTCCTCGAGCTGCACCTGTACGAGCAGCAGCTAATGCTTCTGCTTGACGAGTTGCACGAGTCTCAAGAATGTCGCCTTTGTAGATCCAAACTTTTACACCGATGCGACCGAAAGTAGTTTTTGCTTCATAGAAACCGTAATCAATATCTGCGCGCAATGTATGTAGCGGAACGCGACCTTCACGGTAGAACTCGGAGCGAGACATTTCTGCTCCGCCAAGACGACCATTACATTGAACACGAATTCCTTTAGCGCCAGACTTAAGTGCAGTCTGCATTGATTTACGCATTGCACGACGGAAAGAAACACGGCTTGCAAGTTGTTCTGCAACGCCTTGAGCAACAAGTTGTGCATCAATTTCTGGATTCTTAACTTCAAGAATATTTAATTGAACTTGCTTGCCAGTTAGCTTCTCAAGATCCATGCGAAGACGATCTGCTTCCATTCCACGGCGACCGATAACGATGCCAGGACGTGCAGTGTGAATGTCGATGCGAACACGTTCACGGGTACGCTCGATTTCAACACGTGAAATACCAGCGCGCTCCATGCCCTTATCTAGCATGCGACGAATTGCAATATCTTCACCAACATATGCCTTGTACATCTTGTCGGTGTACCAACGAGATTTAAATTCGGTTGTGATTCCCAGACGGAAGCCGTATGGATTTATCTTTTGACCCATTACTTGGCCCCCCGAACTTCAGACACAACAACAGTTATGTGGCTTGTGCGCTTCAAAATTTGGAAAGCACGACCTTGTGCACGTGGACGGAAACGCTTTAACGTCACTCCATCATTTACATAAGCTTCGGTAATCCAAAGCTCTGATGCATCACGAATGCTTGGATCTTTTTGTTTTGCATTTGCAACTGCTGATGCAACTAACTTGTAGAAGACATCGCCTGCTGCTTGTGGTGCAAACTTCAAAATTGAAAGGGCCTCATCAGCCTTAACGCCACGGATCAAATCAATAACCCGACGTGCTTTTTGAGGAGTAATACGGACATCACGCAAGATTGCGCGAGCCGAAATTGCTTCAGTATTAGATGACACGCTTGGCCCTCCGATCGTCGCCTTTAATGTGACCTTTGAAGGTACGAGTTGGTGCAAACTCACCGAGTTTGTGACCAATCATTGCTTCAGTAACAAAGACAGGTATGTGCTTGCGACCATCATGAACAGCGATGGTGTGTCCGATCATGTCCGGAGTGATCATCGAACGACGAGACCATGTCTTGATGACATTTTTCGTGTTCTTCTCATTTTGCGCCTCAACCTTTTTGGAAAGGTGTGAGTCCACAAACGGACCTTTTTTTAGGCTACGTGGCATCGAAGGTTCCTATCGCTTCTTGTTCTTCGGACGACGGCGGACGATTTGTTGATCGCTAGCTTTCTTCTTACGTGTGCGACCTTCAGGTTGACCCCAAGGTGTAACCGGGTGACGGCCACCAGAAGTTTTACCTTCACCACCACCATGTGGGTGATCAACTGGGTTCATAACAACACCACGAACCGTTGGACGACGACCCTTCCAACGCATTCTTCCGGCCTTGCCAAAATTAATATTTGATTGCTCAGCGTTACCAACTGTGCCGATGGTTGCGCGACAACGTACATCTACATTTCGCACTTCACCTGATGGCATACGTAGTTGTGCCCAGGCTCCTTCTTTTGCAACAAGTTGAACACTTGCACCAGCAGAACGAGCAATCTTTGCTCCCCCACCAGGACGAATTTCAATTGCGTGAACCACAGTTCCAACAGGAATGTTGCGAAGCGGCAAGTTATTTCCTGGCTTGATATCTGCGCTTGGGCCGTTTTCAATAACAGCACCTTGCTCTAAATTGTTTGGAGCAATTATGTAACGCTTTTCGCCATCTGCGTAATGCAGAAGTGCGATGCGAGCTGTGCGGTTTGGGTCGTACTCAATATGAGCAACCTTCGCTGGCACACCATCTTTGTCATTGCGAACAAAATCAATTAAGCGATAGGCACGCTTGTGTCCTCCACCTTGGTGGCGAACAGTGATGCGTCCAGCAGAGTTACGTCCACCTTTGCTGTGAATCGGACGAACCAAAGATTTCTCTGGGGTTGTACGAGTAATTTCAGCAAAGTCGGAAACGCTCATGCCACGTTGGCCCGGTGTTGTCGGCTTTAACTTACGAATTCCCATTAGTAGATTCTCTTTTCTAAATTCTTAGGAGACTGGTCCGCCGAAGATATCGATGCGATCCCCAGCAGCGATTTGTACAATCGCGCGCTTGGTATCACTCCGACTACCCATACCGAAACGAGTGCGCTTGGTCTTACCTTTACGGTTCAAGGTATTGACGCTAAGCACCTTCACTCCGAAAACTTTTTCAACCGCGATCTTGATCTCGGTCTTATTTGCATCTGTTGCAACCAAGAAGGTGTATTTATTTTCATCAAGTAGCCCATAAGACTTCTCTGAAACTACTGGTGAAAAAAGTACTGAGCGATGATCTCTACTCATTATGCGCTCACCTCTGCTTTCTCGGCACGAGCTGCTAGGAAATCTTTAATCGCTTGATGTGTAAACACAACATCATCTGATTTAACGACATCGTAAGCATTTAGTTGATCAGGAACGATCAAATGCATATCGGTTGCATTTCGCAAACTTCTCCATGCATCTACTTCTTCACGTGAAATAACTACGAGAAGTTGTTTGCGATCTGAGAATTGGCGAACTGCGGCAAGTGCACCCTTTGTTGAAGGAGAATCACTAGCCAAAATTTCAGTGACAACGTGAATCCGTGAATTGCGAGCGCGATCAGACAAAAGTCCGCGTAGTGCTGCAGCAATCATTTTCTTTGGAGTGCGTTGTGCATATGAACGAGGTACTGGACCATGTGCAACTCCACCGTGGCGCTGATTAGGAGAACGGGTTGAGCCCTGACGAGCGCGACCGGTTCCTTTCTGCTTGAACGGTTTCTTTCCACCACCACTTACTTCACCACGGTTCTTAACTTTGCTGGTTCCCTGACGGGCAGCAGCAAGTTGAGCAACAACAACTTGGTGAATTAATGGAACGTTGGTCTGTACATCGAAAAGTTCAGCTGGAAGATCAATGCTTCCGGCAGCTTTTCCAGATGCGTTTTTAATCTCAATTGTTAATGACATTACGCACCTGCCTTCGCTGCGGCACGAACAAGAATTAAGCCACCAATTGGACCAGGGACTGAACCTTTAATTAATAGGTAACCCTTTTCGGTATCAACTGCGTGGAGAGTCAGACTCTGAGTCGTGACTTTTTCATTTCCCATACGTCCGGCCATTTTTAAACCTTTAAATACGCGACCTGGTGTTGCGCATGCTCCGATTGATCCAGGCATGCGGTGCTTACGATCAACACCGTGCGATGCACCTAAACCACCGAAACCGTGACGCTTCATTACACCGGCAGTTCCTTTACCAGTGCTGGTTCCAGTTACATCAACTAGATCTCCAGCAGCAAAGATATCTGCGTTAATTTCTCCGCCAACTTCGTATGCAGAGACATCATCTAAACGAATCTCAGCAACAGAACGACGAGGAGTAACTCCAGCTTTTGCAAAGTGACCAGCAAGTGGCTTTGTAACTTTGCGTGGATCAATTGAACCGTATGCAATTTGAATTGCGCTATATCCATCTTTTTCAAGAGTGCGGATTAACGTAATTGCACATGGTCCAGCTTGAATAACAGTTACCGGAACGATCCGGTTATTTGCATCAAAGACTTGAGTCATTCCTAGCTTTGTGCCAAGAATGCCCTTTCGGGTGTGTGGGTGAGTACTAATTAATGTCATTTTTTCTACCCCTACAACTTAATCTCAATGTCGACGCCAGCAGGGAGGTCGAGTCGCATCAAGGAGTCAACAGTCTTAGGCGTTGGATCGATGATGTCGATCAAACGCTTGTGTGTGCGCATTTCAAAATGCTCACGACTGTCCTTGTACTTGTGCGGTGAACGAATTACACAAAATGTATTTCGCTCTGTAGGCAGTGGAACTGGTCCGGCAACCTTTGCACCTGTGCGCTCAACTGTTTCGACGATTTTTTTCGCCGAAGAGTCAATCACCTCATGGTCATAGGCCTTGAGCCGAATACGAATCTTTTGACCCGCCATGCTCCTCGCCCTCCTCTCGCTTGCTTAATTACAACTGTTTGTTAATTAATTACTTTTACTTATGGATCTTTACAACGCGACCGGCGCCAACTGTGCGGCCACCTTCACGAATAGCAAAACGCAATCCTTCTTCCATAGCGATTGGCTGGATGAGGGCAACCTTCATCTCAGTGTTATCGCCAGGCATAACCATTTCGGTTCCACTTGGAAGCGTTACGACGCCGGTGACGTCAGTAGTGCGGAAGTAGAACTGTGGACGGTAGTTGTCGAAGAATGGTGTGTGACGTCCGCCTTCATCCTTTGAAAGGATGTAAACGCTGGCATCAAAATCAGTGTGTGGAGTAATTGATCCTGGCTTGCAACACACTTGACCGCGCTCAACATCTTCACGCTTTGTTCCACGTAGAAGAAGTCCAACGTTTTCGCCCGCGCGACCTTCATCAAGAAGCTTGCGGAACATTTCAACGCCGGTAACGGTGGTCTTTTGTGATGCTTCTTTAATTCCAACGATTTCGATTTCTTCGTTGACCTTAACGATGCCGCGCTCAATACGACCGGTGACAACAGTTCCGCGACCAGTGATTGTGAAAACATCTTCAACTGGCATAAGGAATGGTTTGTCGATTTCACGCTCTGGTGTTGGGATTGACTCATCTACTGCAGCCATAAGACCCATAAGAGCGTCAGCCCACTTTGCATCTCCTTCGAGAGCTTTAAGTGCTGATACGCGTACGACTGGGATGGTGTCTCCTGGGAACTCATATAGTGAGAGAAGTTCGCGAACTTCCATCTCAACTAGTTCCAAGATTTCTTCATCATCAACCATGTCGGACTTATTAAGTGCAACAACAATTGCTGGTACGCCAACCTGACGAGCAAGTAGTACGTGCTCTTTTGTCTGTGGCATTGGACCATCTGTTGCAGCAACTACAAGAATTGCTCCATCCATCTGTGCAGCGCCGGTGATCATATTTTTGATGTAGTCGGCGTGACCTGGGCAGTCGACGTGCGCATAGTGACGCTTCTCGGTCTGATACTCAATGTGAGCGATCGAGATGGTGATACCGCGCTGACGCTCTTCTGGCGCCTTGTCGATCTGATCAAATGGTGTGAATGGGTTTACATCTGGATATTTGTCGTGAAGCACCTTGGAAATTGCCGCAGTAAGAGTGGTCTTACCGTGGTCAA